>CALLUJ010000023.1 GCA_938011245.1 uncultured Aquimarina sp.
AGATAATCGTTGTGCTTTAAAGTAATCGATACATGATTTTTCATCTGGAAATTGTTTGTGGAAATCAGATAAAGTCATATAGAATTTTTAATCTAATTTAAGACTTAAAACAGAAAAGACCAAAAACGGATAGTCATATTAAATTAAACGTAAGGACTTTTATATATTAAGGTCTAAATAAGTAAATACACTTTATGAAAAGATTATTTTGGTTACCCATATTTCTCGTTTTCAGTCTTAGTTTAACGAATTGTGAAAACGATGACGGTTTTGATAATGTATTAGAATCCAATGAGGTTAACGATTTTATATACAGAGGGCTAAATCAGTTTTATTTATATAAGGATGATGTTCCTGATTTAGCAAATAATAGATTTAATTCTAGAGAAGATAGAACTAATTTTATTAGTCGAGGAGGAGAACCAGAAGCTTTTTTTGAAAGACTAACAATTGCCTCAGATCGCTTTAGCTTTATTATAAACGACTTTGAAGTTTTAGAACAATCTTTTAGAGGAACCTCTTTATCTAGTGGAATGAAGTTTAATATTAACGAAGTAGAAAATAATAGATACATAGTTATAACCGATATTGTTAAAGGTAGTCCTGCTGATAATGCAGGAATTAAACGCGGAATGATATTTAATAGAATTAATGGAAATCTAATAACGGTTAACAATACGTCTATTTTATTTAGAAGCATTTCTTTTAGTATAAGTGAAGCACGTTTTAGTAATGGAAATCTAGTAGATGTAAATAATACAATTAGTCTTACTAGAGTAGAAGTAACAGAAAATCCTATCGCTACTACCAGTATTATTGAAGAAGAAGGGCATAAAATTGGATACCTTCAATACAATGGATTTACTTCTAGTTTTGAGGAGCAATTAAATAACGAATTTGCTGTATTTAAAGCAGCAAATTTAACAGACTTTGTTTTAGATCTTCGGTATAATGGAGGAGGAGCAGTAATTACAGCCAACTCACTTTGTGGTATGATTACGGGAAATTTAAGTGGACAAGTATTTAATTTGCGTCAGTGGAATAGTGATAATCAAAAAGCCATTCAAAATGATGATCCAGAATCGTTAATAGATCGATTTATAGATAAAACAACACAAGGAACAACATTAAATAGTCTTGGACTTAACAAAATATACATAATTACTACTAAGGAGCGTACGGCATCTTCTAGCGAACTAGTAATTAATAGTCTAAAACCTTACATAGATGTTGTTGTTATTGGAGATGCTCAAGGAACTGTAGGTAAAGCTCAAGCATCGAGAACGGTGTACGATTCTAGGAGTTTTTCGAGAAGTAATATCAATCCTGCACATACATATGCTATGCAGCCACTTATATTTGAAACAGTAAATAAAAATGGAGAAGGAGTTCCTAAAAGTGGTATTATACCAGATATAATAGCTAAAGAAGATGAGGAGAATCTTGGAGTCTTAGGAGATCCTAGCGAACCTCTTTTTAGAAAAGCAATTGATAATATTTTAGGAAAGGACGTACAAAGTGCCAAAAGAATACATTTTAATAATTCCACTTATATAGGTAACGAAGCCATGTTTTCTCCTGTTTATCAACGTATGTATTAATTATTATAGTAATTGCTTATAAAAATACGCATATCGAAAATAAGTACTATTAAGAAATAAGCTAAAATTAACAGTAAATGTTTGAATAAGTATATGGTTTTAATGTGAATATAATTATACATTGCACGTTAAAATTTAATTATGAATGTTAAGCATCTAATATTTGCTATTATTGCTCCCCTATTATTTGTAAATTGTAGTAGTGATAATAATAGTATTGAAGAATTAGAAGAATCGGTAACAATTTCAAGACCAACAGTACCATTTCAAAATGAAATAAAAAGGTTTATCTTCTCGGCTTTAAATTCAGTCTATTTATATAGCGATGAAGTTCCCGATTTTTCAGAAGATAGATTTGACTCTCAAAGAGCATTTAATACTTTTTTAAATAATACAGGTTCTCCTGAAGACTTTTTTGAAAGACTTATTGTGCCTAAAGATAGATTTAGTTATATAATTAATAATTACGAGGAACAACAAGCCGCTTCTGCTGGTCAAAGTGTAAGTAGTGGTTTAAAATTTGAAGCCTCGTTTATAGATGACACTAGAAGCAATCTTATTCTAATAGTTACCGATGTATTGCCAGATAGTCCAGCCGATATAGCAGGAATTAAACGTGGCTTTTTAATTAATAAAATTAACGGGCAACAACTTAATGTAAATAATTTTAACAAACTGTTTGACGATACTAGTTTTACTTTAGGACAAGCCAACTTGTTTCAAAATGAATCTATAATTTCTACAGATAATTCTTTTGAATTAACTAAAGTAACTTTAATTGAAAGCCCAATTAGACTTTCGGAAGTACTAGAAGTGGATAATCGTAAAATAGGGTATTTACTTTACAATAGCTTTAGTTTAGCTTTTGAAGAACAACTAAACGCAGAATTTTTAAAATTTAAGACCGCAGGAGTAACAGACTTTATCTTAGATCTTCGATATAATGGTGGTGGAAATATAATAACAGCAAATGCATTAACGGGAATGATTACAGGTGATCTTGTAGGTCAAGTTATTACAAGAGAGCAATGGAATAGTGAGTTACAAGAAGTTTTTCAAAATGAAACCCCAGAAATACTAACAGATACCTTTGTAGAAACTACTGTTGCAGGTAACCCATTACATTCTATAGGGATGAAAAAATTATATGTAATAACGTCTAAATCTCAAACAGCATCTGCAAGTGAATTAGTTATAAATAGCTTACGCCCTTATATAGATGTTGTTGTTGTAGGAGATCCTAAAGGTACAGTAGGGAAATCCCAAGCCTCCATTACAGTTTACGATTCTGAAGACCTTAGTAGGGAAAAAGCAAACCCTAATCATAAATACGCTATGCAACCATTGGTTTTTAAAACAGTAAATAGCAATAGCGTGGGAGTTCCAGAAGAAGGTATTTTTCCAGATATTTTAGGAACTGAAGACTTTTCAAATTTAGGTCAATTAGGTAATATAGAAGAACCTTTGTTAAAATTAGCTTTAGATGATATTACAGGAAACTCTACACCTAGTGCAAAAAGAATATCTATTTTAAAAGGAAAGTATTTTGGAAATAGCGAACAAGATCAACCTACTTATCAACGAATGTACACATCAAAAAAAATAAAAAATAATTTTAAATAAGCATTCGTTACATAGTATAGTAAAATTAACATAAAATACTAAAAGCTCAATAATTCAAGATTATTGGGCTTTTAGTATTTTAGCCTCTTATTTTGAGATGCTTTAATAATGATAAAAATTTCTTCCAAAACCCTTCAAGATTTAGAATTTAAAACAGTTAGCGAACAGGTTTCGGAATACTGTACCACAGAAAAAGGAATACAAAAAGCTTTAAAAATGGTTCCTTTTCAAGAAGTAAGCGTTTTGAGGGATGAATTGTTTAAAGTAAACGAATACAAATCCTCTTACTTACAAGATGGAAGAATTCCTAACCATGGGTATGATAGTATTGATAATGAATTAAAGCTTTTAAGTATAGAAAACACGTTTTTAGAAGCCCTTAGTTTAAAGAAAATTATTTCCATTAACCTAAATGTTAATAATCTGTTGCTCTTTTTTAAGCAAAAAAAAGAACTCTATCCTACTCTTGCTAATTTTGCTTTAGAAATTACGTTTACAACAGATATAATTAAGAATATCGAAGCCATAATAGATCGTTTTGGAGTAGTAAAAAACAGTGCTTCACAAGAGCTAAACCACATACGAAAAGCAATTTTAAATATTCAGTCTCAACTAAACGGTAGTTTTGGAAGAGATTTAAGTCGGTATAGCGCCCAAGGTTTCTTAGACGATATTAGAGAAACCGTAGTGGATAATCGTCGTGTATTAGCCGTAAAAGCAATGTATCGTCGTAAAGTAAAAGGGGCAGTAATGGGAAGTTCTAAAACGGGAAGTATCGTATATATAGAACCAGAAGCTACTAGAACCTATAATAATGAATTAAGTAATTTATTGTACGAAGAGCGAGAAGAAATTATTCGTATTTTAAAAGCCCTAACAGATTTGATTAGGCCTTATGCTGAAATTTTAAATGACTTTCAAGAATATTTAAGTGCTATGGATCTTATAAGCGCTAAAACTAAATACGGAGAAAGTATAAATGGTATTTTACCTAAAATTTCTAAAGAAAGAGATTTATTTTTAAAAGAAGCCTTTCATCCTCTACTTCTTTTAAATAATAAAGCCAAAGGAGAGCAAACCTTTTCTCAAACAATCCATTTAGAAGAGGGGAGTCGTATTATAGTAATTTCAGGACCAAACGCAGGAGGAAAAAGTATTACATTAAAAACCGTAGGACTATTACAAATAATGCTTCAAAGTGGTCTTTTAATACCTGTGCACGAATATAGTAGAGTGTGCTTATTCGATACTATTTTAACAGATATAGGAGATAATCAATCTATAGAAAATCACTTAAGTACATATAGCTATCGCTTAAAGAATATGAATTACTTTTTACGAAAATGTAATCAAAATACGTTATTTCTTATTGATGAGTTTGGTACAGGTTCAGATCCCGAACTTGGAGGTGCCTTAGCAGAAGCTTTCCTAGAAGTTTTTTACGAGCGCAAAGCTTTTGGTATTATTACAACCCACTATGCTAATTTAAAAATGTTAGCTAACGAGCTTCCAGCCATTACAAATGCTAATATGCTTTTTGATGCACAAAGTTTAAGACCTCTATTTAAATTACATTTAGGAGAAGCAGGAAGTTCTTTTACGTTTGAGGTAGCTCAAAAAAATGGAATCCCTTTTAGTTTAATTAATAAAGCAAAAAAGAAAGTAGAAAGAGGTAAAATTAGATTTGATAAAAGTATAGCCAATCTACAAAAAGAACGATCTAAATTAGAAAAGACAAGAACAAAACTTTCTCATGAAGCTAATAAAGCTGAAGACCAAAAAGGTAAATTGGAAAAAATTAATGAACGCGTTCAGAAAAAATTAGAAAGCTACCAAGAACTTTACGATGCAAATCAACGTTTAATCTATTTAGGAACTAAAGTAAAAACTTTGAGCGAAACATATTACAGAAACAAGAAAAAACGCCCTCTTGTAGATGAATTTATAAAGATTATAGAAATAGAAAACTCTAAAATTAAAAAAGAAAGTGCCAAACAACGCAAAGCTAAGCAAGCAGAAGAAAAGAAGATTGCAAACGAGGTTAGCCAAAAAGTAGAAGTAATTCGAAAAGAAAAGAAGAAAAAGGCAGAGATTGAAGTTAAGGAAGTAAAACCAAAACCAATTTTAAAAGTTAACGATAGGGTAAGGATGTTTGATGGGAAATCTATAGGAACAATTGATAAAATTGAAAAAGAAAAAGCTATTGTAAATTATGGCTTATTTACAACCAATGTAAAATTAGATTTATTAGAGTTAGTGGAAAGAGCGAAAAAGAAATAATGTGTACTATTAATTTCGTTAAAAAGGAGATTAAAAACAACGTTATTTAGAGAAGAAAAATTCGACTAGTTTAAAAAATTATACTATTACTATAAAATAGAATGAGGATAATCATAAAAAACAAAATGAAAAGAATTGCTATATATATTATCTTAGTTATTGGACTTTTAGCTTGTAATAACTCTAAAAAAGTAGAAGAAGCTATACTTTCTAATAAAGACAAAGTAATAATTAATAAAGAAGGCAATCAAAATATTCAAAATAAGAAAATAGTAGATACTATAGTAAAACCTAAAATAATAGAAGAAAAAAAGACCTTAGAAGAGCATATACCCGAAAAAAAACCTTTGAAAAAAGCAATTCAAAAACCTATTGACTCTTTAAAAGTTGAAACTAAAAAAGTAATAGAAAAAATAACGGCAAAACATACAGTACTTAAAAAGCAAATAGATGATTCTAAAATAACTAGAAAAGAAGAATCGAAAGAAGTAAAAATTAGACCGAATCATTCTATTTGGAATACGTTAACCCTAAATAATGTTTCTAAAAAAGGAAAAGTAAATTATACTGGTTTTAAAAGTAAAATTAAAGATCTTGAGAAGTATTTAAATCAATTAGCAACAATTACACCACAAAAAGATTGGTCTAAAAACGAAAAACTTGCGTATTGGTTTAATCTTTACAATGCCTCTACTGTAAAGCTAATTACACAAAACTACCCTGTAAAAAGTATAAAAGATATTAATGGAGGAAAACCATGGGACAAAAAATTTATTATATCGGGAAAGAATACTTATTCTTTAAATGAAATAGAAAATACTATAGTAAGAGCTAATTTTAATGAACCGAGATTGCATGTTGCTTTTAACTGTGCGGCTGTTTCTTGTCCTAAATTATTAAACGGTGCTTTTATTGCTAATACGCTAAACCATCAACTAAATATGTTATCTAATAGTTGGATAAATGATGTTTCGAAAAATATAATTTCTGCAAACGAAATTAAAATTAGTAAAATATTTGAGTGGTACAAGGTTGATTTTAAAGAAGGTATTATTCCTTTTGTAAATAAATATAGCTCACAAAAAGTAAATACTAATGCGAAAATTTTATATCTAGAATATAATTGGGCTTTAAATGAGTAATGTATTTTAATTACAAAACTTTTAGTGCAGAATAATCAATTTCCTCGATGCAAGTGTACGAGATATTTGTTTATTGTAGGGAACCTTAAAAATTATTTTATAGAATTTAAGAGAATTATCACTATATAATAACGTTAACAAATATTGAATACATAATAAGGAAGATTTAGATGAATTTTTATCAATGTGGATGTCATATCCTGAACCAGTATATGCAATCGATTTAGCGTTTAGCGAAGAAAACAGTCCTGAAACACCTGATAATACTAGAAATTGGATTTACAATACAATTAAACACAGTTGTTGTGTTAGATTGTCTTATTCTTTGAATAAAACCGTATGCCATAAAATAACATTATCATACACGAAAAGTTCTGGTGTGAAATCTATAACAGGTGCAAGAGGACAATATATATATAATGTAGAATCTTTTGACAAATATATGGTTGATAGATACGGGCAAGCAGACCATATTTGGAATAATGGAGAAAACAGTCACAATGGATATAATGAGATTATCAAAAAGAAGCAAACAAATGAAGAGTTTCTGAAAGAAATTGAAAATAAAAAAGGTATTATAATTTTCTTCACAGCTGCTGGTACAAGTTATGATCACGCTGATTTATGGGATAATGGGAAAGTCGGTAGTTATAATTTATTTGAGGAATCTGTTAGAATTAAGTTTTGGGAAGCATCTTATTAAACATATTATCATTATGAAAAATATTCTTTATATATCATTTATTTTACTATTTATTAGTTGTAACACTAAAGCTCAAAAATTGGAAATATTCCAAGATTCTACAACCCAATTATATGGTATTAAATTAAATAATAAAATAATAACTAAAGCAAGTTACATAGCTATAGATAAATTTACATCTTGTGGAATAGCAAGAGGAACACATAGTACTGACGGTTATCATTATATCAACAAAAAAGGAAAAAAATTAGATATTATACCATTTGTAGAAGGCTATGAGCCAGATAAATTTAAAGAAGGATATGCTAGATTCAAATTAAATAATAAAATTGGATTCATTAATGAATGTGGAATCATTAAAATTGAGGCTAAATATGAATTAGCTTTACCGTTTAAAAATGGATTTTCAATTGTTCGCAAAAATTTTAAAGAAAAGAAGTTAACTCCTGAAGTTATTAAGTTTATAGGAGGCAAATACGGTGCTATAGATCAAAACGGAAATTTGATAATACCCTTTGAGTATGACTACATATCTTTATTTGATGAGAATAAAATTGCAATAGCAAAAAAAGGCGACAAAAAAATTAAAATAAATTCAAAAGGAGAAGTCACAAAATAAACATTTGTTAACACTATATATAGCAAATTGGGCGATTAGTGTTTAATCTCAAGGCTGTTGTCTATTTGCAAAGTCGCCAAATCTTTTAATTTGGCTTTATAAAGAAAAGATAAATCAAAATGCAAAAGTTTGGCTTAGTGCTTAATCGAAAATAACCGTTTATTTTCTGCCCTACTTTCTATATATTTAACGATATATATTAAAACGGTTCAAGGACAAGCATTGAACCGTTTTTCTAATTAAATATTAAGTTGGATTATTTGAAATTTATTGCAATTAACTTAAAACCACGTCATATTTGTTACGTAGCTTTTTAGCCGATATAACTAAATTTTCTAAAGCAGATTTGGTTTCGGGCCAATCTCTAGTTTTTAGACCACAGTCTGGATTTACCCATATATTTTCTACAGGTAAAAGATCTGCAGCTTTATCAAGTAAATTTTCAATTTCTTTTTGACTAGGTACTCTTGGAGAGTGAATATCATATACTCCAGGACCAATTTCATTTGGATATTTAAAATCTACAAAAGCATTTAGTAATTCCATTTCCGATCGAGAAGTTTCTATAGTAATTACATCGGCATCCATATCGGCAATGCTATCAATAATATCATTAAACTCAGAATAGCACATATGAGTATGTATTTGTGTAACATCTTCAACACCACTAGCCGAAACTCTAAAGGCTTTAATAGCCCAGTCTAAATACGTTTTCCAATCTTTTTTTCTTAAAGGTAAACCTTCTCTAATAGCAGGTTCGTCTATTTGTATTACTTGGATGCCCGCTTTTTCTAAATCACAAACCTCATCTCTTATAGCTAAAGCTATTTGGTTACAGGTAACCGATCTGGGCTGGTCGTTTCTTACAAAAGACCATTGTAAAATAGTAACAGGACCAGTAAGCATTCCTTTAACCAATTTAGGGGTAAGCGATTGCGCATAAGAAGACCACTTTACAGTCATAGCATTAGGTCTAGATACATCTCCAAAAATAATAGGAGGTTTAACACAACGGGTTCCATAGCTTTGAACCCAACCAAACTGTGTAAATACAAATCCATCTAATTGTTCACCAAAATACTCTACCATATCGTTACGTTCAAACTCTCCATGAACCAGAACATCTAAACCTACCTCTTCTTGGAAACGAATAGTTTCTTTGGTTTCTTTTGCTATAAAATTGTCATAAGCTTCAGAAGAGATATTAGACTTTTTATATTGAGCTCTTGCTTTTCTTACTTCTGTGGTTTGAGGAAACGAACCAATAGTTGTAGTTGGAAATAAAGGTAACTTTAATACTTCTCTTTGTTTGGATTGTCTGGTATTAAATTTAGATTTACGTTCTGCATCTTGTTCACTTAAACTACTAACACGTGTTTTTACTTGTGGATTATGAATTAGCGATGAAATAGTTTTATTTTGTACAGCTTTAGTATTGGCACCTAAAGCTTCAATTACTTTTTGATTGTTAGAATCTAAAATAATTTCTTTTAATAACGATACTTCTTCAACTTTTTGTTTTGCAAAGGATAACCATTGTTTTACTTCTGCAGGTAATTTAGGGTTGTTACTTTCAAGTTCTAAATTATAAGGGCTGTGTAATAACGAGCAAGAAGAGGCAATCCATACACGGTCCTCTCCAAGTATATTTTTAACCTTTTCAATAAAACCTAACGAACTATTAAAATTGTTTTTCCAAACGTTTCGTCCATCGACAACTCCTAGAGATAGGGTTATGTTAGGTTGTAATGATTGATGGTTTAGTACTAGGTCTAAAGTTTTAGGGCTCCGTACAAGATCTAAATGAAGAATATCTACAGGTAATTTTAATACAGTATCAATAGAGCTACCAAAACTATCGAAATAGCTAGTTAAGGCAATTTTTACTGATGAGGTTTCGTTGTTAAAAATTTTGTACACTTTTTCGAACAATTCTTGTTCGATAGCGTTAAGCTCTGTGGCTAAAATAGGTTCGTCAATTTGAAGATATTCTACACCTAAAGCTTCTAATTCTTTTAATAAAGAAACATAAATAGGAATTAAACTGTCTAATAACTCTAATCTATTAAAGCCAGCTTCTTTTTCCTTACCAATTAATAAAAAAGTAATAGGGCCAATAATAACAGGTTTTGTTTTAATACCTAGAGATAAAGCCTCTTTATATTCGG
Source organism: uncultured Aquimarina sp. (assembly GCA_938011245.1). Taxonomy (GTDB): domain Bacteria; phylum Bacteroidota; class Bacteroidia; order Flavobacteriales; family Flavobacteriaceae; genus Aquimarina. The sequence continues at coordinate 10,137 of CALLUJ010000023.1, forward strand.
TTATAATTTTTTGAGTGTTTAATTTAAATTGTTGAGTTTTTACAAATTCAGGAACGATATAATGATAATTGGTGTCGAACCATTTAGTCATTTCCATAGCCGTAACATCAATTCCTTCTTTTTGTAGACCTCTAGCCATAGCAAAATATTGCTCAAGACCTTCTAAGTTTTCAAAACGCTCGGGAATACATCCTAAGAGAATACAAGAATCTAATACTTGGTCGTATAATGAAAAATCGTTAGAGGGTATTAAATCTATATTTAGCTTACTTTGTTGCTGCCAGTTTTTTTGTTTAATACTAGTAGAAACTAAAGTTAATTCCTCTTTTGAAATTTTACCTTTCCAAAATTGTTCTATGGCTTTTTTAAGTTCTCTTTTTTCACCAACTCTTGGATGACCTAGGATATTAGTTTTCATTTATTTGTTATTTATAAATTCTGTACAAATATCATATTAATGGATTAAAAATCTTTATTTATGTTTAAATGAAGAGTATTTAGCTATATTTGATTTATATAATGGTTTAATATTCTAAAACAGTAGTCATATGGATTCACGTATAGATAAATTTTCTGCGGATACTTTGGACGACATAGATTGGAAGTTGTTAGAAATACTTCAAGAAAATGGAAAATTAACAACAAAAGAGATTGCTCAACGAGTGCATTTATCATCCACACCTGTTTATGAACGAATAAAACGTTTAGAAAAAGGAGGATATATACAAAATTATGTAGCTGTTTTAGATGCAGAACGAGTAGGAAAAGGACTTACGGTATTTTGTAACGTTACTTTAAAAGAGCATACTAAGGAAATAGGAAATCAGTTTGTGCAAGACATTACCTCGTTAAAGGAGGTAACAGAGTGTTATAATATTTCTGGAGATTATGATTTTTTATTAAAAATAATGGTAAGAGATATGAAACATTATCAATCCTTTGTAATTAATGAATTAGGATTAATTAAAAATATAGGAAGTGCCCATAGTACTTTTGTTATGGGTGTTATAAAACATTCGTATGCTATACCTTTATAAAAGATATTTTTATAGAAAAAATATAGGTTTTAGTTACAGTGTTTTTAATACATCAATTAATAATTTATTCTCTTCTGGAGTTCCTATAGTAAAACGTAAAGTATTTTCACAAAGTGCTTGAGTGGTACGGTTTCTAATAACAATTCCTTTAGTAAGTAGTTGGTTGTATCGTTTAGTAGCATTATCTACTTTAGCTAAAACAAAATTAGCTTTACTAGGGTATATTTTAGTTACATATGGAAGTGTTTCTAAAGCCGAAATTAGTAGGTTACGTTGCTCTAAAATTAATTGAATTTCCTTTTGTATAGCATTGGTATCTAAAATCCTTTTTAAAGCTTTTTGCTGTGTCAGTTCGTTTACGTTATATGGCGGTTTAATTTTATTTAACACAGAAATAATTTCAGCAGAAGCAAAACATAAACCTAAACGTATTCCTGCTAAGCCATAAGCTTTAGATAGGGTTTGGGTAATAACAAGATTAGGGTAGTTATTTAATTGAGAAACCCAACTTTCTTGGTCTGAAAAATCAATGTAAGCTTCATCGATAATAACTAATCCATTAAAACTTTTTAAGAGTTTAGTAATGCTTTCAAAAGAAATACTATTTCCCGTTGGGTTATTAGGAGAACAAATAAATAACATTTTTGTATTTGTAGAAATACAGTTTAATATTTTTTCTACATCGGGCTGAAAATTAGGTAATAATTCAACTTTACGCTCTTCTATTTCATTAAGATTTGCCAATACAGTGTACATACCGTAGGTAGGAGGTAAACTAATAATATTATCTTCTTTGGGTTGGCAAAAAGCACGAAATAGTAAATCTAAAACTTCATCACTTCCGTTTCCTAAAAGTACCTGAGAGCTATTCACTTTTTTTTGTTTGGCTATAACCTGTTTTAAGTTACGCTGTTGTGGATCGGGGTAACGATTAACACCATTTTCGTATGGATTTTCATTAGCATCTAGAAATACCATTTTAGAGCCGTTGGAAACATACTCGTCCCTAGCAGAACTATAAGGACGCATTGCTTTAACATTTTCCCGTATAATTGAATTTAAATCGAATTTCATTTGTTTGTTTTTAAAGAACAGGAGGATATTAAGTGAAAAGAAAATAGAGTAAATAAAAAATAAGAGTAAAATTTATTTCTTCTATTCTAATATTTCAATACCTAATATTATTTAATATCCTTTAGCCTTAGTGTAACTGCGTTTTTATGTGCTTGTAAGCCTTCGGCTTCAGCCATAAGCTCTATAGCATTACCAATATGTTGAATCCCAGTTTTAGATATTTTTTGAAAGGTCATACTCTTCATAAAGGTATCTAAATTTACACCACTGTAATTTTTAGCATAACCATTTGTAGGCAGTGTATGGTTAGTTCCAGAGGCATAATCTCCAGCGCTTTCGGGGGTATAATTCCCAATAAAAACAGAGCCTGCATTTATAATGTTGTTAATATAAAAGTCTTCGTTTTTAACACAAACAATAAAATGTTCTGGTCCATACTCATTAATTAAGTCTAAAGCAATAGTATCATTTTCTATATAGATTAATTTTGAATTTTGAATTGCAGCAGTAGCAATTTCTATGCGTGGTAATTGTGCTAGTTGTTTTTCTATAGCTATTTCTGTCTGTTCAATTAACTTTTTAGAAGTAGATACTAAAATTACCTGACTGTCTTTTCCATGCTCTGCTTGGCTTAATAAATCGGATGCAACAAACTCTGGATTGGCTGTATCGTCGGCAACAACAAGAAGCTCGCTTGGACCCGCAGGCATATCTATGGCTATTCCATGTTTGGTGGCTAGTTGTTTAGCAACTGTTACAAACTGGTTTCCAGGACCAAATACTTTATATACTTTAGGAATGGTTTCCGTTCCAAAACACATTCCTGCAATGGCTTGTATTCCTCCAACTTTACATATTTTAGTAACTCCACAAAGATGTGCTGTATATAAAATGGCAGGATTAATTTTTCCTTCATTATTAGGAGGAGAACATAGAACAATTTCCTCGCAACCTGCAATTTTAGCAGGAATTACTAACATTAAAATGGTAGAAAATAAAGGTGCTGTTCCGCCAGGGATATATAATCCAACCTTTTGTATGGGACGTTTTTCTTGCCAGCAAGATACACCAGGAGCTGTTTCTACAAATATACGAGTCGTTTTTTGTGCTTCATGAAAACGCTCAATATTACCTTTAGCTAGTTGAATAGCTTTTTTTAAATCTTCGGAAACCAAACTAGAAGCTTCCTCTATTTCATGCGAGCTTACTAAAATAGTTTCTAAAGTAACGTTATCAAAACGTTGTGTGTAATTACGAATGGCATTATCTCCGTTGTTTTGAACATCCGTAAAAACTTCTTCAACAGTACTTTCGATATCGGAAACTGTTTTTGTTGGTCGTTCTAAAATAGAAGACCATTTCGACGGTATGGGATTATATATTTTTTTCATTCAAAATAAAGTTTTAGATATGGATTACTTTAGATAAGTGTCCATTTGTACTTTATATAGTTTACAAAACCATTTTTTCTATTGGACAAACTAAAATACCTTCTGCTCCTGCAATTTTTAATTCGTCGATTACTTCCCAAAATTTATTCTTTTGGATAACAGTATGTACACTAGACCATCCTTCTTCTGCTAATGGCAAAATAGTAGGGCTTCGCATTCCAGGAAGTATCTTTATAATGCTATCTAACTTATTGTTAGGTGCATTTAATAAAATGTATTTAGAATTACGTGCTTTTAAAACGGCTTTAATTCTAAATTGAAGTTTTTCTAATATAATTTTAGCTTCTGCTGAAATAGTTGGAGAAACAGCAAGAACAGCTTCTGAAGTAAGCATAACTTCTACCTCTTTAAGGTTGTTTTTAAAAAGAGTACTTCCACTAGAAACGATATCACATATGGCATCTGCTAAACCAATATTAGGAGCTATTTCTACCGAACCTGATATTTGATGGATCTCGTAATTTATCCCTTTATCGGATAGATACTGGTTTACAGTATTGGGGTAAGAAGTGGCAATTCTTTTCCCATCCAAATCTTTTACAGAAGTATATTCGGAATCTTTAGGAATTGCCAAAGAGACTTTACATTTAGAAAAATTTAAATGCTCTACTATAGAAATATCTTTGCCTTTTTCTATAAGTACGTTTTCTCCTATAATGGCAATATCTACAACGCCATCTTTTAGGTATTGAGGAATGTCTCCGTTTCTAAGAAACATTACTTCCATAGGAAAATTAGAAGCTAGGGCTTTAAGTTGATCCTTTCCATTTTCAATAGAAATTCCACAATCTTTAAGAATCTTTATAGAATCCTCGTTAAGGCGCCCGCTTTTTTGAATGGCAATTCTAAGTTTTGTTTGCATTTTATAAATCTTTTTCTAAGCTAATTCTGGTATATTCACAGTTTAAAGATTAGTCTACAAATAATATTGTAACACTAAAAAAACCCGTTTGAAACTTCAAACGGGTTTTAGTATTTTATACAAAAGCATAACCAACTAACTCGCTTGAGCGGGTAATTTTAAATGATGATGGTTTACACATAGTAGTTTCATAATCCTATTTATTCAACAAAAATAAATAAATCTATGCGTATAGTATATATTTAGAAGCTTATTTTTTAGTTATAGAATGCAGAATAATTGAAAAGTTTTCTTTTTTTATATTATTTTAGAGAACCTTCTTAGCTCTATTAATAAGAAAAATAGGTTCAATTTTAATTTTCTAATTCTTTAATTAGCGTTTATAGTGCTTCTAATAAAGAAATTTAAGCAAGTTTGTAATTCCACAGAAATTAAAATACTATTAACGGAAAGTAGAAAAACTAACAATAATAAATTAAAATGTTAAAAACGAAAACTAAAAAAGATTATATATATCAGTTAATAATAGTAGGGGTGCTTTTTGCTGTATTTGGATTTGTTACATGGGTAAACGGAATTTTAATTCCTTTTCTAAAAAAATCTTGCGAATTAAACGATCAACAAGCTTTTTATGTTACAACCGCTTTTTTTGCCGCTTACTTTTTTTTAGCTCTACCATCTTCTTGGATTTTAGGAAAATTAGGAACAAAAAAAGGAATGTCTGTAGGTTTGTTAATTATGGCAGTAGGTTGTTTTGTTTTTGTTTCTGCAGCTTCCGATAGGTCGTATCCAATTTTTTTAATGGGACTTTTTATTGTTGGGATGGGATTAGCTTTGTTACAAACTGCCGCTAACCCCTATGTTAGTGTTATAGGTCCTATAGAGTCTGCTGCAACTCGTATAAGTATTATGGGTATTTGTAATAAATTAGCGGGAATTTTGGCTAATATTTTATTTGGAACAATATTGCTAAAAAACGCTAGTGGAATTCAAAAGAAACTAGAGGTAACTACAGATTTTGAAGAGAAACAACAACAATTACAAGAATTAGCAAATAGGGTAGAGCTACCTTATATTGTTTTAGCTGTTTTTTTAATAATTATTGCTATTATAATTTATAAGTCATCATTACCCGATATTAAAGAGCAAGTATCAAATAATGATTCTGGTGAAACTTATTTGTCAAAAGGAAAAACTTCTATTTTTCAGTTTCCACATGTTATTTTAGGAGCTATAGCTATATTTATGTACGTGGGAGCAGAGGTAATGGCAGGAGAGTTAATTACAATTTATGGTAAAAACTTAGGTTTTTCGGATGATACGTCTAAATTCTTTGCAATTTTTGGTTTAACAGGGCTTTTAGTAGGATACATTACCAATATAATTCTTATTCCTAAGTATGTTAAACAAGAAAGTTGGTTGGTTATTTCTACTTTTTTAGGAATAATACTTACAGTACTATCATACTTTGTTACAGGGTCTATTGCTGTTGGGTGTTTAGCTTCTCTAGGTTTTGCAAACGCCGTTATGTGGCCTGCTATTTTTCCACTAGGAATTAGAGATCTAGGAACATTTTCAAATAAAGGCTCTGCATTATTAGTTATGGGTATAGCAGGTGGAGCACTAATTCCACCATTTTACGGATGGCTATACACCGAAGGAAACGTCTTCGGGTTTAATTTTAAATCGGCCTTTGTTTTTGTAATGCTCTTGTGTTATTTGTACATTTTATGGTTTGCTAAAAAAGGACATAAAATTGGTTTTAATAACTAATATTTTTATTAACCCAACGGTAATAAAACAGATTTTTTTACGCTGCGTATTTTATATCCTTATACTTAAAATATTTAGCAACTCTGTCACTATTTAGAGTTATTAACCTATCGGTAATATAATTATATTACCGATAGGTTAATAAACTTGTCAACTTTTTCGATTAATAGCCCTTTTGTTATCTTTCTTCCAAGGTATTTTGAAGTCAAAATATCCCTGTCTTATTTATATAAAAATATTGTTTCGTTAAAAGTAGAAATTACTATTCAAAAAGTTAGTAAGTCGGTTAATTTATTTTACATCTTAAAAATACAAGTTATTTTTATTTTAGGATTAATTACGATTATTTTTTAAACCGATTGTTAGTAATAAATAATTAATAAACATGTAATTAAGGTTTTTAATGAATATTTTATAGGATTAATACCTTTAATTTTAGTGAGTTTTTTCCTACATTTATAGCTTATTTGTAGGTTATTTATTTTTATTTTATAAAGTATTGATAATCAGTAAATTATACTTTTTTTTAAGTGAAAACCTAAAGAATTAGATTGAATTATTGTTTTTTTAGTTACAGATTGACGTTTTTTTTAAGGAGTTTGACAATTTTAATGTATTGTAGCTCTATAAGTATGTAATTTAGTACCCGTAAACAATAAATGGAATCTATTTTTTAATAAATTAAATTTATATAATTATGTACACACTACTTAAATTGCTTGGGATTAATTTTTACAATTTTTTGGTTGTAAGTTTTATATATGAAGAAACTATTTGTAAATGATCTTTACAGTTCTAAGTTGTAAATATGAAAGATTACAACTGTGTGAATTATGGATATTATAGTATAAACTTCCCAATTAAAATAATTTAAATGCAAATACTTACCACAAAAAGAGTTTGGTTATCATCACCTCATATGGGGGGACAAGAACAAAATTTCATAAAACAAGCTTTTGACACTAATTGGATAGCTCCTTTGGGACCAAATGTAGATGGATTTGAACAAGATATAGAAAATTACCTTTCAGAAAATGTTCAAGTTGCAGCTTTAGTATCAGGAACATCGTCTTTACACTTAGGATTAAAACTATTGGGAGTTAAAAAAGGCGATGAGGTCTTATGTCAGAGTATGACTTTTGCAGCGTCGGCTAACCCAATAACTTATTTAGGAGCAACCCCCATTTTTATAGATAGCGAACAAGAAACATGGAATATTTGTCCTCAACAGTTAGAAATTGCAATTAAAGATCGCATAGCTAAGGGGAAAAAACCTAAAGCAATTGTTGCAGTACATTTATATGGCATGCCTTATAATGTGGAAAAAATAAATGAGATTTCTTTATTATACGAAATACCTATATTAGAAGATAGTGCAGAATCTTTAGGTAGTATGTATCAAGGGAAAAAGTGTGGTACTTTTGGGGATATGGCTATATTATCTTTTAATGGCAATAAAATTATCACAACTTCTGGAGGAGGGGCTTTAGTTACAAATACCAAAGCCATAAAAGATAGAGCCATTTTTTTAGCAACACAAGCAAAAGACGATGCTCCCCATTACCAGCATTCTGAAGTTGGTTATAATTACCGTATGAGTAATGTTATTGCGGGTATTGGTAGAGGACAAATGTTAGTATTAGATTCCCATGTACAGAAAAGAAGAGAGAATTTTAATTATTATCTAACCCATTTAGATGAATTTAATGATATTTCGTTTCTTAAAGAACCTAAAAATTCTTTTTCTAACAGATGGTTGTCTTGCATTCAAACCAGTTCATTTGAGTTAAGAGAAGAAATTAGAAAAGTACTAGCTAAAGAAAATATAGAATCTAGACCTTTATGGAAACCAATGCATTGCCAACCTATTTTTAAAAATAATTTGGCCTACACTAATGGAGTTTCGGAAACTCTTTTTGATAAAGGACTATGTTTGCCAAGCGGCTCTAATCTTGAATCGGAGGATTTGGATAGGGTAGTATCATTAATAAAAACTATTTTATAATGATAAAATCCTTTTTGCTTAAAAATTTAGATAAGCATGCTTCAAAGTGGGTGGTTCTAGCTATCGATACTTTAATTGTTATACTAAATTTTGTAATAACTTATATAATTAGATTTGGAATTACAGTAGATTTATCTAATACTAATCTATTAAGTCAATTGCCAGTAATACTTGTTTTTTCTTTGAGCAGTTTTATTTTAATAGGCTCTTATAAAGGGATTATTAGACAAACAGGTTTAAAAGATGCCTATAATTTATTTGTAGCAGTAACGGTTTTATTGTTAATGTCTAGTTTTTTAGTTTTAGCAAGTAGAAGATTTTATTGGGTATCGGAATCCTTAAATATTCCACTGTCAATAATAGATATGCATTACCTGTTAAATATTATAACATTAGTAACAAGTAGATTGTTTTTTAAATATTGTTATTATTTTGTAAAATATAAAATAGGAAATAGTTTTAAAGTATTAATTTTTGGGGCAGGAAACCTTGGAATGTCCACACTTTCAGTATTAAAAAATGAAGATGAACGATCAATAAAAGTAGTTGGTTTTATAGATAAAAATTCTAAAACAATTGGTAAAACAATTAATGGAATAAAAGTATATAATATAAAAAAAATAAATAAAAAATTTATTTCTAAACACGATATTGATGAGATTATAATTTCTAATCCCACAATTGTTAAAAAAGATTTATATGCTATTTCAGATTCGTTTATAAACCTAGGACTTAGTGTTAAAATTGTACCATCTTATGATAACTGGGATAATGGAGAACTTAACGTTTCCCAAATAAAGCCCATACAAATAGAAGATTTATTAGATAGACCCTCAATAAACATAGGAAATGAAAGTGTTATAGAGGAAATTAAAAATAAAACAATATTAATAACTGGAGCAGCAGGATCTATAGGTAGTGAAATAGTAAGGCAGCTTTGTAAATACCAATATAAGCAGTTAATTTTGGTGGATCAAAGCGAGTCTGCCTTATACGATTTACAACAAGAGTTATTAAGTAAAGAAATTAATAGTTTTAAAGCAATAATAGCAGATATTAGAGAGCTGCAGAGGGTTGAACTTATCTTTTCTGAATACAAGCCCAATATGGTTTTTCATGCAGCGGCATATAAACATGTCCCCCTAATGGAAAGCTACCCAAGTGAAGCTGTAAAAATTAACGTTATGGGGACACATAATTTGGCAAACCTATCAAACAAACATGGTGTAAATAAATTTGTATTTGTCTCTACAGATAAAGCAGTAAACCCAACAAATGTTATGGGAGCAACGAAACGAGTAGCAGAAATGTATATACAATGTTTGCAAAAAAATAGTACAACAAAATTTATTACTACAAGGTTTGGAAATGTTTTGGGTTCTAATGGCTCAGTAATTCCATTGTTTAAAAAACAAATAGCAAAAGGAGGGCCTATAACAGTTACACATAAGGATATTACACGTTATTTTATGACCATACCAGAAGCGTCACAATTAGTTATAGAGGCAGGTTCTATGGGAAAAGGAGGAGAGATATTTATTTTTGATATGGGTAAATCTGTGAAGATATTTGATTTAGCTAAAAAAATGATTTATCTATCGGGGCTAAATTACCCTAAAGATATAGATATTAAGATAACAGGTCTCCGCTCGGGAGAAAAATTATATGAAGAACTCTTAGCAAATACAGAAAACACAATACCAACATATCATAAAAAAATAATGATTAGTAAAAGTACTGTAGACTTTTCTTTAGAACATTTAAAAGATAAAATTGATGATTTATGTATTATGAATTTACTAAATCAAAATAACCTTATTGTATCTAAAATAAAAGAGATAGTACCAGAGTATATTTCTAAAAATTCTGTTTTTGAAACTATCGATAAAAATAAAAAAAAGAAAGTGATAACTTAATACGTTAAGTGTTTTAAGCTATGTTAGATATATAAAAAAAATAATCCTAATTTAGCCTCAATAAAATTAAAAATTAAACTATTTGATGAAAATTTTAAAATTCGTTTGTGTTTCTCTGTTAATCACTTTAATTAATTCATGTAAAGTACCTGCAGATGTAGTTTATTTTCAAGGCGTAGAAAATCTTGAGAAAATTTCTATAAAAGATAATGAAACTTCAGTGTTTAGAACAGACGATGTTATTAGTGTTTTTGTTTCGGCTCCAGATATGGATACTGCACGACCTTTTAATCTATCTCAAGGTTTAACAATAGAAGGAGATGGAACACAAGGGCAAAATCAAGTTGATTCAGCACCTACATATGTTATAGATTCCGAAGGAAATATAGAATTCCCAGTACTTGGTAAACTAAAAATATCAGGACTAACTAGAGTAGAAGCGGCGAGTGTAATTAAAGAAAAAATAAAAGAATTTATAAATGCCCCTGTTGTAACAGTAAAATTAAAAAACTTTAAAATTACAGTTTTAGGAGAAGTTAATAATCCAGGTAGCCTTACTGTAGAAACAGAAAAAATAACTGTTATAGAAGCTATTGGTATTGCGGGAGATTTAACAATAAAAGGAAAAAGGCAAAATATTACAGTTATTAGGGATTTAGGTAAGGAAAAGGAGTTTCATAAATTAGATATTACATCTAAAGAAATATTTAATTCGCCTGCTTATTACCTTAACCAAAATGATATTGTATATGTAGAGCCTAATACATCGAGAGTAAGAACTTCAAAAACTAATAATAATACATTATCAATAGCACTAACAATATTTGGAGTAGTACTTTCTGCAATAAGTATATTATAATTAATTATTGCTAATACATTTGAATTGAATGAATTTTGAACAAAAAATGGATTCTATAACAACATTGAGTCAAAAAGAAGTTAATAAGTTTAATTTAAAAAACGAAATTCAAAAGTATACGACAAAATGGTATTGGTTTGTAATAAGTATATTAATTTTTGGAACTATAGCATTTCTTAAAGTTAGATACACTATTCCGCTGTATAATGTATCGGCTACTATTGCGATGTCGCAAGAAGATAATGCAGATGAATATGGTTTGTCTTCTATTAAAGAGCTAGGTTTTGTTGATAAAAGTCAAAGTAGAATAGATAAAGAAATTGAATTATTAAAATCTAAGACTCTAATTAAAAATGTAATAAAGAATCTTAATTTAAATATTCAATATTTTACAGAAGGGAAAATTTTAGAAACAGAAAATTATCCAAAATCTATAGTGGAAGTTAACTTTTTAGAAAACGACTCTATTTTAGAACAAGTAGAAAAAACCTTTTACATAAAAATTAATTCAGAAACTTCTTATTCATTATTAAATAAAAACCAAGACGTATTGAATAGCCATATTTTTGGAAAAAAAATTAATACAGATATAGGAAATATTGTTGTTACTCCAAATTCAAAAAATATAAAAACCCATAAAGGAGAAGTCATAAGAGTTAGTTTATCTCCAATAAAGTCGTTAGTTGAAAACTACAGAAAAAAATTAAATATTTATAGACTTAACGAGCATTCGTATGTAGTTAATGTTTCTATTAATGATCCTGTTGTAAATAAAGCTACTAGTTTTATTAATACCCTAATAAATGGTTATGAAAAAGAAAGTATTAATCACAAAAAGAAAATTTCAAGTAAAACAGCTCAATTTTTAAGGGATCGGTTAGAGTCAATATCAGGAGAATTGTCTTCTGTAGAAGGAGAAGCAGCAGGTTATAAATCAAGATATGGAATAGCAGGAGACGTGAGTACTCAAGCCCAAAGAGTAGCTAGTTTTGACTCTCAAAACGAACAAGAAATTGCTAAAAATGAAGAACAGCTTCGTTTAATTAAGTCGATGTTAAGTTTTATCCAAAGTCAAGAAGGTAAAAATGATTTAATTCCTTCAAATTTTGGGTTTTCAGATCAATCTATTTCAAGTAATATTTCAAGGTATAATACTCTTATTACACAGCGTAAGCGCTTATTAAAAACCTCTAGTCTTGCAAACCCAGTAGTATTAAATATAGACGAGCAAATAAAATCCATTAGAGAGTTTTTAATAGGTAGTTTTAATAGCTCTGCAACCTCGTTAAGCGAAAACTTAAGTACGTTACGTACTAAAGGAAAGTATTTTAGTGGAAAACTTTATGTAGCACCAAAAAGACAAATGGACTTAAAGGCTATTGAAAGGGATAAGGTTGTTAAAGAACAATTATATTTGTATTTACTACAAAAAAGAGAAGAAGCAGAAATTACAAGTCATGTAACAGTACCTAATTCTAGAATTATAGATAAAGCATCTTCGCTTGGTGCTTATGAGATTAATTCAAATAAAAAAATAATTTACTTAGGTTCATTTCTTATGGCCTTATTAATTCCTTTTTTATCTATATATCTTGCAGATTTGCTTAATACTAAAGTTCGCTCTTTAAATGAAATAGAAGAGTCACTTACTATTCCGATATTGGGAACTGTACCTAATGTGAAATCAAAAAATAAATTTATAGTGACTAAAAATGACCGTTCTTCAATTTCGGAAGCTTTTAGAATTATAAGAACTAATTTAAGTTTCTTTTTAGCTAAAGCTAATAATAATGAAGGAAAAGTATTTTTAGTTACATCGGGAATATCGGGGGAAGGAAAAACATTTATCTCATCAAATATAGCAAAAGTTTTAGCGGTTTCAGGTAGTAAAGTAGCTTACATAGGGACAGATTTTAGATATCCTAAATTTCATGAAGTTTTGGATTTACCCGATGGAAAAAACACTGTTGGATTTACTAATTATATAGTAAATAAGTCTTTGAAAATTGAAGATGTTATTTATACAGAAAAAGGAGAGGACCCTATTGATATTGTTCCTCCGGGAGCAATACCACCAAATCCAACAGGTTTACTTATGAATGATAGGGTAGAGGAAATGTTTTCCTATCTAAAAGATAATTATGATTATATTGTTGTAGATACTTCGCCTGTAAAATTAGTAACAGATACCTTGTTAATTAACGATTTGGCAGATGTTACTATATATGTAATACGAGAAGGTTTTACAGATAAAAAACTAATGGGTCTTCCAGAAAAGTTTAGCAAAGAACAAAAATTAAAAAATGTTAGTATTGTGCTAAATGGTGAAAAACTAGCAGGTTCTAGTTATGGATATGGTTACGGAGAAAAATCTAAGGCAAATTTTGATTTAAAAACTATTTAGATCAGTTTTAATTTTACTATTTTTTTTTAAAAGACTTCTTGCAGATGTTATATATTGTTAGCCAGTAATTTGTAATTAAGTAAAAAAATAACTGATTTCTTCGTTTTATAATACATTATTCAAATAATCTATCTAGTTTTGTAATCGAATTTAGGTTTGTAGAGTTTCATTCAAAACACTATAATTAAAAGGGAATCAAGTGCTATTATATAAAATAATGAAGTCTTGAGCTGTTCCCGCAACTGTATGCTTAGTAGATTTATCTACGGTTGTAATTTGTACACTTTAAGAGTCACTGTATTTAAATATGGGAAGACTAATTACAATACGCAAGCCAGGAGACCTGCCTAACTTCATTAATAAAAAAAACGTTGACTTTCGGGTAAAGAGTCGTCGAGATAATGAGTAGGTATTCTAATTTTATATTGTTAGGGCTTTGGTTCTGTGGAGTGTGTCTGCACGCTCAAAAAAAATCTTTTTTAAATAGAAAAAAAGAGAAAGGCACTGTTACCGAATTAAATGAAGTAAAAGTTTATGGATTTAAAAATTCTAAAACCGCTCATCAAGGTCAAAAAGTAATCACTTTAGAGAATAAAGAAATTATTAGAAACCCTACAAACTTTACAGAAACCTTACGTTTTAATAGCCCTATAGCGTTTAGAGATTTTGGAAATGGAGGGGTAAGCTCTGCAAGATTTAGAGGAACTTCGGGAACTAACACTTCGGTATTATGGAATGGGATACCCATTAATGCAGTAGGTAATGGACAAACAGATTTTAATGCTCTATCTATAAATACAACCGACGAAATTAAGGTAGTTAGTGGAGGGTCAAGTGTTGCTTATGGATCAGGAGCTATTGGAGGATCAATAATTGTTAAAGACAATTTAAGTTTTTCTAAACATCAAAATGCTCAAGTGTTTTCAAGTACAGGGAGTTTTACAACAAGTAACAATTTTGCTAAACTTAATATTGGAACAGACCAATGGGCTTTAAAATTATCAGCAGCTTATAATCGCTCAAAAAACGATTACGATTTTTTAGATACACGCTTTAGAGACGAAGATGGGAATACTCTTAAAAATGAAAATGCAGATTACGATAATTATAATATAGATGCTAGTTTAGGATATAAATTTTCTAATACCAATAAACTTTATTTATACACTACTAAATATGAGGGAGATCGCTTTTTTTCAGCAGGACTCCCTAATCCATCTTCAGGAAAGGAGCGTAATCAAGATATTAGTCAACGTAACTTATTAAAATGGATATTTCAATTTTCTAAATTTTCGCAATCTCTTAAATTAGCTTATCTCACACAAGAATCTCGTTATTTTAATAATCGATTTGTTAATCGGTCAAATTTTATAAAATCGAAAAGTTGGTATGCAGATTATAATTTAAATTATAGACATTCAGAAATTATAAATTTTAACTATTTTATAACATATGAAAATATTTTAGGATATACCGATATTATATCCAAAAGAACAAGAGAGTCCTTAGCAATTGGTGGCAGTGTAAATTATAAGCCTCTTAAATCGACTACTACTACTTTTAGTATTCGTAATGAAAATAATTCAGATTTTTCGGTACCAGTAATAGTATCATTTGCTGGGGAACAAAAAATAGGAATAGGGGCTACTTTAAAAACTAATATATCTACTAATTATAGAGTGCCTACGTATAACGAATTATTTTGGCCACAAGTAGGAGACCCTAATTTAGAACCAGAAAAATCTAAACAATTTGAAATTGGTGGAGATTTTAAATGGCGGAAAATAAGTGTTTCTGCAACCTATTTTTATATAGATATAGAAGATAAGGTTCAATGGCTACCATCTGGTTCTTCAAATTTATGGAGACCTAGAAATTTAGAAAAAGTTGTACATAAAGGGTTTGAAATTTCTGCTAAAGCGGCAATTACAGTTCTTAAAAAACATTATTTTAATTTCATTACAAATTTTACACAAACGTTAGCTAAAGATTTAGAAACTAATAGGAGACTTCCTTTTGTGCCTCAACGTTTATGGAACTTTAATATAGATTATAATTTTAAAAGAATTAATTTTTTTATTCAACATTTGTATCAAAGTAAAGTTTTTACTAGTAATAATTTATCGGATTTTGAATCTATAGAAAGTTTTGGCATATATAACTTTGGAATTAATTATATAATTCTAAAAAAAACAAAAAATAAAGTAGTAGTAGGAGCTAAGGTTAATAATGTATTTAATAGTCTTTATTATTTTACAACGCTTAGACCTAATCCAGGAAGAAACTTTAGTGTTAATGTTAATTATAAATTTAGATAAATAAGTGTAATATGAAAACAAACTTTAAATTATTAATTGTTGTAGGAACTATGCTCTTTGCTTCTTGTGAGAGTGATGACGCTTCAGAACCTTTAACGGTAGAGCGAGTAGTGGAAACAGAAACAGTAGTTGAAGTAGTAAAAGACCCTTTAGTAACAGAACAATTGGAGGTCGATGATACTACTGTTTTTGATAATGGATTTTTTGTAAGTGCAGAAGGAAATTTTGGAAGTAAAGATGGTTCAGTATCATATGTTAGTAATGATTTGAAAACTTCGACAAATTTTGTTTTTAGAAAGAAAAATGCAAATAAACCTCTAGCAGGTCTAATACAATCAATAGCTTTTAATGATGAAAATGCCTATATAATTAACAACGATGGCGCAATAATTACTATAGTTGATAGAGTTACTTTAAAAGAAAAGGCTATAATAACTTCGGGGCTTGAAAACCCACGATACATGGCTATTATAGGTAATAAAGGGTATATTACTAATTGGGGTGATGGGTTAGATACAACAGATGATTATATTGCTGTTTTAGACTTAACAACTAATACGTTAGATCCAAACACTATACCATTAGCAAATGGAGTAGAGCAAATTGTATCAAGGGATGGGAAATTATATGTTTCTCATAAAGGAGCATTTAGTAATAATAATATTATTTCTGTAATTGATACAAATAATAATAATGCAGTAGAAACAATTACAGTAAAAGATCACCCAGATGAGTTGTTTTTTATTCCATCAGGAGCATTAGTTGTGTTATCGGAAGGACATAATTTTTTTAATAGTACATTTTCTGAAATTATAAGAAGATCCGATGGTGCGATTTCGTTTATAGATGTATCTACTAATACAGTTACAAAAGAATTGCCATTGCCCGTTGGAAATAGAGCTTCTTTACTAGCACAAGATAAAGGGAACATCTATTATTATTCTAATGATTCGGTATTCACAATTAATGAAACTACAATAAACTTACCTACAGAAGGTATAGAGGTAGGAAATATATATGGAATGAATGTTAAAGAAAATACCCTATACACGTGTAGCACTGCTTTTACTACTTTTAGTACCTTAAAAGCTATTGATTTAGAATCAACATCTTTAACTTTTGTGAGTGTTGTGGGTTTAGGGGCATCTAAAATTTACTTCTAATAAAATTAAAGATTAAAAATTACTAGTTGTTGGTTACAAATTGGGGTTTTAGCCAATAACTTTAAAGAGACCGTCTAAAGTTTTAGACGGTCTTTGTATTTTATGCATAATTTAGGTTAAAAATAAGTGCAATTGAAATACCTAAAAATTAAGAAAAGTATTAATCTTAACATAAATAGAACAATTTACAAGGAATATTTTTTCAATAGTTATTCGTAGCGAACTTATAGTTTTTTAATTATTTTTGTTTTAGAATATACCTTGTAACATTTATTATGAGCCAAAAAGTATTACTTACAGGAAAAGAAATTGATATTATACTCCATCGTTTGGCTTGTCAATTAATAGAAAATCATACCGATTTTAAAAATACAGTACTTATAGGATTACAACCTAGGGGGATTTTTGTAGCAGATCGTTTAAAAGAAATTTTAATTAAAGAATATGGTATTAATAACTTAAAGTTGGGTTATTTAGATATTACTTTTTTTAGAGATGACTTTCGAAGAGGAAATTTGCCTTTGGAAGCTAATAAGACAATTATAGATTTTGTAGTAGAAGATAAGCAGGTGGTATTTATAGACGATGTCTTATATACAGGCAGAAGTATAAGGGCAGCCTTAACAGCAATTCAATCTTTTGGAAGGCCATTAGGAGTAGAACTATTAACTTTAATAGATAGGCGCTTTAGTCGTCATTTGCCTATTCAACCTAGTTATAGAGGTAGACAAGTAGATGCAATTAATAACGAGCGTGTACAAGTAAATTGGGGTAACAATACGGCGGAAGACGCAGTGTATTTAATAAATTAATATTATTATATGAGCGAGTTAAGTGTTAACCACTTATTAGGAATTAAATATATAAATCAAAAAGATATAGAATTGATTTTTGAAACGGCAGATCATTTTAAGGAAGTGATTAATCGTCCTATTAAAAAAGTCCCTTCGCTGCGAGATATTACAATAGCTAATTTGTTTTTTGAAAATAGTACCCGCACTCGATTATCTTTTGAGTTAGCAGAAAAACGATTATCGGCAGATGTCGTTAATTTTTCGGCAGCCTCCTCTTCTGTAAAAAAAGGAGAAACACTTATAGATACCGTTAATAATATCTTAGCCATGAAAGTAGATATGGTAGTAATGCGTCATCCCAATCCAGGAGCAGGGGTATTTTTATCTAAACATGTTGGGTCAAGTATTGTAAATGCAGGAGATGGAGCACACGAACACCCCACACAAGCTTTATTGGATACCTACTCTATACGAGAAACATTAGGAGGAGTAGCAGGGAAAAAAGTAGTAATTGTAGGAGATGTATTGCATTCTAGGGTAGCGCTTTCTAATATATATGCGCTACAAAAACAAGGAGCAGAGGTAATGGTTTGTGGCCCTAAAACTTTAATTCCCAAATATATTAACGAGTTAGGTGTTAAAGTAGAAACAAACCTTACAAAAGCATTACAATGGTGCGATGTAGCTAATATGCTACGGGTACAAAACGAGCGTATGGATATTTCTTATTTTCCTTCTACAAGAGAGTATTCGCAACAATACGGAGTTACTAAATCAATATTAGAAAAATTAGATAAAGAAATAGTAATTATGCATCCAGGTCCTATTAACAGAGGTGTAGAAATTACTACAGAGGTAGCCGATTCTGAACAGGCTATTATTTTAAATCAAGTTGAAAATGGAGTAGCTATACGTATGGCAGTAATCTATTTATTAGCTTCAAAAATTAAATAATTATGATAGTAGAACATATAAATAATACCACAATAATTACTCAAGAAAAGAAAACGTTTTCGGAATTGATTGTTGAAATTGGAAAAATTTACGAAAACATAAAAAATAATAATATTATTATAAATATTTTTAGTTTGTCAAAGGTTAAAGCTAGCGATTTAGATGAGTTTTTGTCTTTTTCAAACAAGCATAAGCAAGCAAAACATTCTTTTGTAATTGTGAGTAAATCGGTTATTATAGACGATGTTGCAGAAAATTTAGAGGTTGTTCCGACCCTAAAAGAAGCACATGATTTAATTGGAATGGAAGAAATAGAAAGAGATTTAGGTTTTTAAAAAAAGAAACAAGTATTTATTTTTAAGTATTATAGTTAACACTTCACAATATAAAACTACTTAATGACGCTCCATATACTAGGTTGCTATTCCGCTACTCCAAGAATTCTAACAAACCCTACAGCTCAAGTATTGGAAATTAATAATCATATGTTTTTAATAGACTGTGGAGAAGGGACGCAAGTACAATTACGAAAGCATAAAATTAAGTTTTTTAGAATAAAACACATTTTTATTTCCCATCTACATGGCGATCATGTGTACGGATTGGTAGGATTAATTTCAACCTTTAAAATGCTAAAAAGAGAGGCTCCTTTACATGTGTATGGACCTAAAGGAATAAAAGAATTAATCACATTGCAGTTAAAGCTTTCCAATGCTTGGACAGATTACCCATTACATTTTCATGAATTAGAAAATAAGGATTCTGAAATTATTTTTGAAGATGAAAAAGTAATAGTTCGTACTATTCCACTTCAACATCGAATTTATTGTAATGGTTTTTTATTTACAGAAGCATCCAAAGACAAAAAACTTAATCTAAATGCAGTTTTAAATTATAATATAGATAAAGCATATTATAATTCCATAAAAAAAGGAAAGAATGTAACCTTAGAGTCTGGACAAGTAATTTCTAACAAAGAATTAACATTTGCTCCCGAACCTTCTAAAAGTTATGCATTTTGTAGCGATACTAAATACGACGAAACAAAAATTCCGTTACTTAAAAAAGTTTCCGTACTATACCACGAGTCTACCTTTTTAGAAAGTCACGCCCATTTATGTGAGTTTACAGGACATAGTACAGCTAAACAGGCAGCAAAAATGGCAAAAAAAGCGCAAGTATCTCGTTTAATTTTAGGACACTACAGCACTAGATATGGCGATATTAATTTATTTTTACATGAAGCAAAGTCTATTTTTGAACAAACAGAACTTGCAGAAGATGGAAAGCGTTTCGAGTTTTAAATAATATGTTAATGCTTTATAGTATATTAAGTAAAACCATACGTATAAAATTGTTAAGAAGATATTTTTAAAAAACAAGAAACGGATAGTTATATTAAAAAAATAAATAATTTATGATATTAGGTATAGGATCTAGAATCCAACATCAAAAATACGGTGTTGGTGTAATTACTAATGTAACTTCAAAAATGTATTGGGTTACTTTTGTAGAAAACGGATTAGAAACTATTAAGACAGATGAAGATTTTGAGATAATTGAAGCCGTAGAAACCGAAGTAGATACTGTAAGCTTTTACGAAGTAGAACAGATTTTTAAAAAATTATTATATAAATACAGTGATATTTCAGAAATTGTACCGTTAGCAGACAAGTGGAAAGGTGGTACACTTACCTTAAATCCGGCTGATATTAATTTGCAAAATAAAGAAATTCCTATTGATTCCTTTTTTCATAAAATAGTAATGGTAAGGGATCGTGTACGAGTAATGGAACAAAAAATTAATAGTTCAAAAACATTAGATGATCAAGATAAAATAGATTTACAACAGTACATTACGCGTATTTATGGTAGTTTAACAACATTTAATGTTTTATTTAAAAATAGCAATCAAAATTTTAAAGGAGCAGGAAAAAAGTGAATTTAAAACTTTAAAAACATGCTTATAAATTGTTAATAAATTACAAGCAATCTTATCTAAATACGTATTTTTACTATCTATTTTCAAAAAAAGTATTTAGTAGACGTTTTTGGAAAAAATGATAGATATCCTATAATGATTGATTTAAAACAAGAGACCGAAACTATTATTTCTCATTTAAAACGAGGAGGTATTATTTTATATCCTACGGATACTGTTTGGGGGATAGGTTGCGATGCTACAAATGCAGATGCTATAGAAAAAATTCTAAATATTAAAAAAAGTCCATCAAACAAATCAATGCTTTGCTTGGTTAACGATTTTAAAATGTTACAACAATATGTAGAAGATGTTCCTGAGGTAGCATACGATATTTTAAAATATGCTAAAAAGCCAACGACAATTATTTACGATAATCCAATTAGGGTATCGGAAAGCTTAATAGCAGAAGATAACACTTTAGGTATAAGGGTAGCTAGAGATCCTTTTGTAGGAAAATTAATTAAAAAATTTAAAAAACCAATAGTATCTACATCGGCAAATTTTAGTGGAGAGTCAACACCTTTAAAGTTTAACGATATTGATCCAGAATTGATAGCTTTAATGGATTATGTAGTAAAGGTAGAATCTAATAGTAAATATAAAAAGCCATCTGCTATTATAAAAATAGGAATGGATAGTAGTGTAAAAATAATACGTAAATAATTTTTGTATTTAGAAAGATTAATCTAGAAGCAAAAATTCATAAAATTAAATATGTTAGTTCCTTTTTCAGAATTACCAGAAATATCAAGAGTTTGGGTTTATCAAGCTAATCGTTCCTTTTCTGTAGATGAGTTAGTAGAAATTAGTCGTAAATTAGACGTATTTGTGTCTCAATGGGCTGCCCATGGTGCAAATTTAAAAGCAGGGTACGAAATTAAGTATAATCGATTTATTGTTTTAGCAGTAGACGGAGGACATAACAATGCGTCGGGTTGTTCTATAGATGCTTCGGTACACTTTATTCAAGAATTAGAAAAAGAATATAATGTAGACCTTATGGATCGTATGAATGTATCTTTTAAGAGTGGGGAATTTGTAGCTTATAAAAGTCTAGTCGATTTTAAAAAAATGGTGAAATCGCGTGCAGTTTCAGAAAAAACTATTGTATTTAATAACTTAGTAAATACTATTGCCGAGTTTAAAGAGAATTGGGAAGTTCCCATTACAGAAAGTTGGCATAATCGATTTTTAAAATAAAACTATTGAAACCATTATATTTTTTCTTAATCCTTGTAAGTTCCTTTAATATATTACAAGCACAAGTAGACCCCTTATTAGCCAATAACATAGAAGCTCAAGAAAAGTGGGTAGACAGTGTTTATAACACCCTAACACTAAAACAGAGAGTTGGGCAATTGTTTATGGTAGATGTTTTTTCGGAAAAGGGAAAAGCAGAACAAAACCGCATAGCAAAACTTGTTGAAAATGATGAAATTGGAGGAGTAATCTTTTCTAAAGGAGGCCCCGTAGGTCAAGCAAAAATGCATAATGCTCTTCAGTCTAAGGCAAAAATTCCATTACTAATTGCTATGGATGCAGAATGGGGTTTATCTATGCGTTTAGACTCAACTTACGCTTTTCCTTGGAATATGACTTTAGGAGCCATTAAAGATAAAGAATTGGTTAAACGCACAGGAGCAGCAATAGCAAAACATTGTAATAGAATAGGGGTACATATTAATTTTGCTCCAGTAATAGATGTAAATACTAATCCAGTAAATCCTATTATAGGAAATCGTTCCTTTGGAGAGACTAAGGAATTGGTAACACAACATGGAGTTGCAATTATGCAAGGGATGCATAGTCAAAATGTACTTACTAGTGGAAAACATTTTCCAGGGCACGGAGATACTAGTAAGGATTCTCATAAAACATTACCAACAATAAATTTTTCAAAGGAACGTATTTTTAGAACCGAATTATATCCTTTTAAAAAATTAATAAATAAAGGAATTTCGAGTATAATGATTGCTCACTTAAATATTCCAAGTCTGGTAGAAAAAGAAGGCTTACCCTCATCATTATCTAAAACCGTAGTAACTGATTTACTTCAAAAAAAATTAAAATTTAAAGGGCTTATTTTTACAGATGCTTTAAATATGAAAGGAGCATCTAATTTTAAAGAACCAGGAGACATTGATGTAGCTGCTTTTGAGGCAGGAAATGATATATTATTAATTTCGGAAGATATTCCCAAAGCCGTTCAAAAGATAGTACTAAAAATACAACAAGGGAATATAACAGAAGAAAGACTAAAAAAATCGGTAATAAAAGTTTTAAAAGCTAAGTATAAAGTAGGGTTACACCAATACAAGCCAATAGATACAGAGAATTTAATAGCCGATTTAAATAGTATTGAAAATAATGTATTATACGAACAACTTGCAGAAAACGCAATTACAGTTTTAAAAAACGATTTAAATGTGATTCCTTTTGACGATCTTGAACATAAAAAAATAGCTTATGTTCATTTCGGAAAAGATACAGGAAAAGCTTTTTATGAACAGTTAAAATTATACACAAAAGTAGAAAAAGTAATTATAAAAACAAAAGCCGATATTTCGAAGCTAAAACCATACAACCAAGTAATTATTGGATTTCATGCTTCTAATGCCTCTCCATGGAAATCTTATAAAATAAATAAAGAAACACAACGATTAATCAGTATTATAGCCCAAAAACATAATTCATTATTAGCGTGCTTTGCAAAGCCCTATGCTCTTAATAATTTAGAAGCTGCTCCCTATGTAAATAGTATTGTTTTAGCGTACCAAAACAGCGTTATTTTTCAAGAAAAAACGGCGCAACTTATATTTGGAGGAATACCCTCAAAAGGTAAGTTACCAGTAAGCATAAGCCCTAATTATAAAGTGGGAGATGGTTTTTTTTTGAATAAAAAGCAACGACTGTCTTACGGTTTACCCGAATCTGTTGGAGTAAACTCTTATAAATTAGCCAAAGTTGATTCTATTGTGAATTATGCTTTAAAACAAAAGATGGTTCCTGGATTACAGCTTTTAGTAGCTAGAAAAGGAAAGGTGATTTTTAATAAAGCATACGGCTTTCAAACCTATAATAAAAAGAACCCAATTACCCATTATTCAATATACGATTTAGCATCACTTACTAAAATTTTAGCTACGCTGCCTATTTTTATGAAATTAGAACAAAGCAAAATAGTTAAACTTCAAGAAAAGTTATCAAACTTATTACCAGATTTAAAAGGTACTAATAAAAATTCTATTACAGTAGTTGAAGCATTATCTCATTATGGAAGACTTAAAGCTTGGATTCCATTTTATGTAAAAACCTTAGATAATATTAGTTTAAAACCCAATAAAAAATATTTTAGATCAACACCTAGTGCTTCTTTTTCAATTAAAGTAGCTAATGAGTTATATTTAAGAAAAGACTATAAAGACTCTATTTATAAAGAAATAATAGAAAGTGAACTAAGACCAAAACAAGAATATAAGTACAGCGATTTACCTTATTATTTAATTCAACGTTTTATAGAAAATTTCTATAACGATAATTTAGAAGAGTTAACAAAAAATCAATTTTATGAACCATTAGGAGCTAATTATACAGGGTATTTACCTCTCAATAAATTCGATAAAAAACAAATAGTCCCTACAGAAGTAGATGAGTTGTTTAGAGAACAAGAAATTAGAGGGTATGTTCACGACCAAGGTGCAGCAATGTTAGGAGGTATAGGTGGGCATGCAGGACTATTTTCTAATGCTAACGATGTAGCTAAAATAATGCAATTATACCTAAATAAAGGAAATTATGGAGGAGTTACCTATTTAGAGCCAAAAACTATAGATAAGTTTAATACATGTTATTATTGCGATAAAAAAAATAGGAGAGGAGTAGGGTTTGATAAACCACAATTGGAAGAAATAGGACCTACCTGTGGATGTGTATCTATGACAAGTTTTGGGCATAGTGGCTTTACAGGAACCTTTACTTGGGCAGATCCAGAAGAAGAGATAATTTATGTGTTTTTAAGTAATAGAACCTTTCCCGATGCGACGAATAGGAAATTAATAAAAGAAGATATTAGAACGAAAATTCAAAGCTTGATATACGAAGCTATTGAGAAATAGAATAGAAATAACCTATGAAAATAGCAGTAGTATGCTATCCAACTTATGGAGGTAGCGGTGTTGTAGCAACAGAATTAGGAATAGTTTTAGCAAAGAAAGGACATGAAATTCATTTTGTAACCTATAGTCAGCCTGTGCGTCTAGATATGTTAAATGAAAATATTCGTTTTCATGAAGTAGAAGTTCAAGAATATCCTTTATTTCATTACCAACCATACGAGTTAGCTTTATCCAGTAAATTAGTTGGAGTTATAAAAAAACATAAAATAGATGTGCTCCATGTACATTACGCAATACCCCATGCTTATGCAGGGCATATGGCTCAACAAATGTTAGTCCAACAAGGGATTCATATTCCTATGGTTACTACATTACATGGAACAGATATTACACTTGTAGGAAACAATCCACATTATAAGCCAGCAGTTACGTTTAGTATTAATCAAAGTAACGCAGTTACTTCTGTTTCTAAAAGTTTAAAAGACGATACATTGCGTTTATTTGATATTGAGGAAAATAAAATAGAAGTAGTCCCTAATTTTATAGATATTTCTAAAGGGCAGGCTTCTCCAGAATGTAGAAGGCATATAATGGCGTTACCGGAAGAAAAAATAATAACCCATATTAGTAATTTTAGACCAGTAAAACGTATAGAAGACGTAATTTTAATTTTTGAAAAAATTTTAAATAAAATTCCGGCTAAATTAATAATGGTAGGGGACGGTCCATTACAAAACACAGCTCGAATGCTTTGTAAAAAATTGGGAATTTACGACAAGGTAATTTTTATGGGTAATAGTAATGAGATAGACAAGATTTTATGTTTTTCGGATTTGTTTTTATTACCTTCAGAAAGAGAAAGTTTTGGATTAGCTGCTTTAGAAGCAATGATACACGGAGTACCTGTAATTTCAAGTAATTCAGGAGGAATTCCAGAAGTAAATAAACACGGCTTTTCAGGTTTTTTAAGCGAAGTAGGTAATATTGAAGAAATGGCCGATAATGGAATTTCAATTTTAAAATCGGAAGAGACCTTACGAAACTATAAAAAAAATGCAAAAATACAAGCTACAAATTTTGATGTTAGCGCTATAGTGCCTATATATGAAAAGATTTACGAACGAGTAATTCAAAATATACCATTTTTGAATTAATATTGAGAAAATAAATTAAATAGAAACAATTTGAAGTTATATCCTTTACAATTTACACCATTATACAAATACCGAATGTGGGGTGGAGAAAAATTGAAAACAATTTTAAATAAAACCTATTCAGAATCTTCTATAGGAGAATCTTGGGAAATCTCAGATGTTAAGAATGATAAAACGGTAGTCTCTAATGGAGAGTTGGCAGGGAGTACAATTCAAGATTTAATAGAAGCCTATACCAGCAGTTTTTTAGGAAAACATGTTTATAAGCAATTTGGTAATAAATTTCCTTTATTAATAAAATTTATTGATGCAAAAACTCCGTTATCCATTCAAGTACATCCTTGCGACGATTTAGCAAAAACACGTCATAATTCGTTTGGGAAAAACGAAATGTGGTATGTAATGCAAGCAGACAAAGGGTCAGAGTTAATTGCAGGGTTTCATAAAAAAGTAACAAAAGAACAATATACAAAAGTATTGGAAGAGGGTAATGTTTTGGAAATATTGCATTCTCAACAAGTAAAAAAAGGAGATGTTTTTAATATTCCAACGGGTAGAGTTCATGCCATTGGAGCAGGTGTTTTACTTGCCGAAATTCAGCAAACTTGCGATGTTACTTATCGTATTTATGATTATAATAGAGTAGATGCTAAAACGGGAGCAAAAAGAGAATTACATACAGAATTAGCTTTAGATGCAATAGATTATACTGTAGAAGATTCTTACACTACAGCATATACTACCACAGTCAATATTTCTGAAACATTAGTACATACACCTTATTTTAAAACTAATATTTTAGAACTAAATGGTGAGAAAAAAGAAAACCATTCAAAAAAAGATTCTTTTGTAATTTATTTATGTGTAGAAGGATCGGCTTTATTAGTTTATGAAGAAAAAACATATAGTTTAACTATAGGGGAGACTGTTTTATTACCCGCTAATTTAGGGTTTTTTGAATTAAAAGGTAAAGGTAAATTATTGGAAGTAAGTTTGTAAATCCTTAATAAGGAATGCTAATTAGAAATTTAGAGATACTCTTTTTAATTGAATTCAAGTTATAAAGTAACATTAGTATGGTTTTTCGATGAATTCGTTGAGCTTATCTTATTGGGTGTTAAAAATTTATGTTTTTCTTAGATAGTCCAATCTTTGAATTTATTGAAACATGGTATAACAGATAAAGAATACATGCTAGTTTAGATTACGAAACTCTAATATAAATGGAATCTGAATTTTATAACACTCACAAATTAGTGACCATAGTTGAAGGCTAAGTTCAACTATAAAAAAATCGATTCCTGTATATTAAATTTCTTATACACTTTAAGGGGTAATACCATTTCTATTGTAATATGATTTTATTGAATAAATCGATATAATGATGATTGCTTACAATAGATTTAATCAAATTAGTATCCATCTCACAAACCATTTGATGTAACCAATTTTTTAAGAGTTCAATATTTTCAAAT
>CALLUJ010000024.1 GCA_938011245.1 uncultured Aquimarina sp.
GATAAAGAGCAAAAAATATTTCTAATTCTTGATAATCTAAGAGTTCATCACAGTAAAATAGTAAAGCAATGGGTTAAAGAAAAACAGGAATATATTGAGTTATTCTTTTTACCGTCTTATTCTCCTAAGAAAAACCCCGATGAATACCTGAACTGTGATTTGAAATATACTTTATCTGAAAAACCAGCTCCTAAAAACGAAAAACAGCTTGAAGAAAATGTTTATAACCCTATGAAGATGCTAACTCTAAATAGTGACAGAGTTGCTAAATATTTTAAGCATAAGGATATAAAATATGTAGCGTAAAAAAATCTATTTTTATTACCGTTGGGTTGATAGTACAAGTAACCTTTAATTTTCTGTTAAGTAAAACGAAAATGGAATCTGTGTTATATTTGTTTCTAAATTAAAATAAGTAGTGATTGGTTTTTATTGTGTAAAGTGATTTAAGAATACTTCTTTTCCATCAAAAACAGCATAAGTATAATGGTTGCACCAATCTCCTAAATTAGTATATAGAGCATTGTTTTTGAGTGGAATTTGCAGCGGTAGATGGCGATGACCAAAAACAAAATGATTTCTGTGTTTTTGGTTAAGTTTACGTTTGCAATATTGTACTAACCATTCGTTTTCTTCGCCTAAAAAAACAGTATCATCGTCTCCAGAAATTAATTTATTTTTTGTGGATAATTTTTGAGCTAAAGGTACGCCAATATCGGGATGAATCCATCTAAAAAGCCATTGGGAAACAGGATTAGTGAATAGCTTTTTCATAAGTTTAAAGCCTTTGTCGCCAGGTCCTAAGCCATCTCCATGCCCTATAAAAAATTTTTCACCATTAATATTAAATTCTTTTGGACGGTGATATACAGGGATATTTAATTCTTCTTCGAAATAACCATTCATCCATAAATCATGATTGCCTACAAAAAAATGAATAGGAATCCCACTATCAGTAATTTCAGCTAATTTACCTAAAGTTCTTACAAAGCCTTTAGGAACAACAGTTTTGTATTCGTGCCAAAAATCAAAAAGATCGCCTAATAAAAAAATAACTCCAGCATCTTTTTTTATGGTATCTAGCCATGTTATAAATTTAGCTTCCTTTACCTTACTTTCTTTAGCAGTTGGAACTCCTAAATGATTATCAGATGAAAAATAAGCTTTTTTATTAGGTTGAAGAATAATATTCATTCGATGAGATTATAGATTATCACTCGCATACCATTCTGCAAAAGAAGAATCTGTTTCTTGAAGTTTTAATGAGTGTAATTTGATGTGACTAGGTAATTTTTTGCTAATTTTTCTAGCAAAATCAATCACCATGTTTTCACTGGTGGGCTGATAGTTTACAAGTATAGTATTGTGTCCTCGTTTTTGTAATTCTTCAGCAAGTTCTATATGTGGAGTGTTTTTGTTAAAAACGGTAGCGTGGTCAAATAGGTCTACAATTTCTTGGTTTACTATTTTTTTAAGATCACCAAAATCAATCACCATTCCATTTTTCACGTGTTTAGAATTGTTAATAGGTTTTCCTATTACTGTAACGTTTAATTTATAACTGTGTCCATGAACATTTTTGCATTTGCCATCATAACCATGTAAAGCATGTCCTGTTTCAAAATTAAATTGTTTGGTAATGCGAATGTTACTCATAGTCGTCGACTTCTTATGCGATTAACAATATATATAATAAGCAAAATTAATATAAATGCGGGGAATAATTTTCCGCTAGCTAAGGTATTTAAAAAATCCATAATTTAATTTAATTAAGCGTGGAGTCGTAAAAAAGATAAAATACTTAACGTTTAAATCTGTTAATAAAGTAAACAACTATTATGGCAATGCCTAAAAGAACAAAAAGTCCATTCCCAGCTAGAAGATTAAGCCATTCCATAAAGGGTTATTTTTTAAATTTTTTTAAAGCTGTTTTAGCGTGTTCGGAAAGTACTAGTTCTCCAGATAATTTAGCTCTTTTTGGGAGTAATGTTTCCCAGTGGTCTGTGTTTTCCCATAAGCTATCTTTTAAATGTTTCATGGCTTTAGGGTTGTAATTAGAAAGCTTGTTTAGTAATTCATGTAAAGCTTCGTCCATTTCCTTTACAGAGTCAAAAACTTGAGCAAATAAACCTTTATATTTTGCCCAATACGCATTTTGCCAGTGTGTAGCGTCGATACTTAATTGACTTGTGGCGGCTATTCCAATTTTTCGAGTTACAGCGGGTTCAATTACAAATGGGCCTATGCCTATGCTAAGTTCACTAAGTTTAAGAGAAGCGTTTTCGGTGGCAAAAGTATAATCACAGGCAGCAGCTATACCCACACCACCGCCAACAACTTTGCCTTGTACTCTGCAAACACTTAATTTAGAAGAGATGCGCAATGCATTAATTACTTTAGAGAATCCCATAAAGAATTCGGTTCCTTGCTCAGTATTTTCAATAGCTAGTAATTCGGCAAGGTCGGCACCTGCACAAAACACCTTTTCACCTTCAGATTGTATTAGGATTACTGCGGTTTCAGGGTCGTCAGATAATTGCTTAATTCCCTTAGCTATTCGATCTAATAACAAGCTAGGAAGTGCGTTACTTTGTGGATGAGAAAAAGTAATACTTCCTATGCCTTGTTCGGACTTAACATGTAAACTTCCATTTTCTTGAAATGTGCTCATAAAATTTGGTGTAGTTGGTGCTACAAAGAAAATAAAAAATTATGGTTGAAACAATGTTATACTAATTATGAGCGCTTTGTATGCTGAAACTCTTACTGTTATTTATGATTCTACTGATGTTTGAATTAGAACTAACAAGTATTATAGTTGTTAAATATGATGTTATAAAAATATGTTTCATAAGTTCAATTAATAGCTTGCTGGTAGTTAAGTTTTTGTTTTGAGATAAAGGTTTAATTATAGATATGGTTAATTTTAAGAAGCTTGGTTCTTTGAAATTAAATTATAGAATATAAGTAGGTGGTAATATCTTGTAATTTATAAAGGAAGCTTCTGTAAAAACAATGTATATTTGCAAAAAATTAAGTCTCGTTTATGAGTAAATTACTAATTGTTGGTACGGTTGCCTTTGATGCTATTGAAACTCCGTTTGGTAAAACGGATAAAATTTTAGGAGGCGCAGCCACCTATATTGGCTTATCTGCAACTAATTTTAATGTGCCTTCGGCTATTGTTTCCGTTGTAGGAAACGATTTTCCTAAAGAAAATATAGACATGTTAGCCAAAAGGGATATAAATGTATCAGGGCTAGAAATTGTTAAGGATGGGAAAACCTTTTTCTGGAGTGGTCGTTATCATAACGATATGAATTCTAGGGATACCTTGGAAACCCAGTTAAATGTATTAGAAAATTTTTCGCCAGTAGTGCCTGAAGCTTTTAAAAATGCTCCTGTAATAATGCTTGGTAACTTGCATCCTCTAGTGCAATTATCTGTAATTGAACAAATGGAAACCCGACCAAAATTAATAGTATTGGATACTATGAATTTTTGGATGGATATTGCCTTAGAAGATTTAAAAAAGACTATAGCTAAAGTAGATGTAATAACGATTAATGATGAAGAAGCTAGGCAGCTTAGTGGAGAATACTCTTTGGTAAAAGCGGCTAGAATTATCGAAAAAATGGGTCCTAAGTATGTAGTAATAAAAAAAGGAGAGCATGGAGCATTACTTTTTCATGAGGATCAAATGTTTTTTGCACCTGCCTTGCCGTTAGAAGAAGTTTTTGACCCTACTGGAGCGGGAGATACTTTTGCAGGGGGATTTACAGGTTTTTTAGCTAGTACAGAGGATTATTCATTTAAAAACATGAAAAAAGCCATAATTCATGGATCCAATTTGGCTTCCTTTTGTGTAGAAAAATTTGGAACCGAACGTATGGAACAATTGTCAAAAGAAGAAATAAATAATCGATTAAAAATGTTTAAGAAATTGACACAATTTGAAATTGATTTAGCCTAATTTTTGTATCTTAAAATACTTCAATAATTATCCTATGAGTGATGCTATTAAACACGAATGTGGAATTGCATTTGTTAGATTATTAAAACCTTTAGAGTATTATAGAGAAAAGTACGGGAGTGCCTTTTATGGAGTAAATAAAATGTATTTATTAATGGAAAAGCAGCACAATCGTGGACAAGATGGTGCAGGCTTAGCTTCCATTAAATTAGATATGAAACCTGGTCAAAGATATATTAGTCGTGTGCGTTCCAATGAACAATCGCCTATTCAAGATATTTTTAAACAGGCCAACGAAAGTATTAATGGCAAGTTAACCGAGCCAAATTCAAAACCAGAAGATACTCAGTGGTTAAAAGAAAACGTCTCTTATATAGGAGAGGTATTTTTGGGACATGTACGGTATGGAACACATGGTAAAAATAGTATAGAAAGCGTACATCCTTTTTTACGCCAAAATAATTGGATGCATCGTAATTTAATTGTTGCGGGGAATTTTAATATGACTAATAATTCGGTGCTATTCGACAACCTCGTTAATATAGGACAACACCCTAAGGAGAATGTAGATACAGTTACTGTAATGGAGAAAATTGGACACTTTTTAGATGGTGAAGTGTCTAAGTTGTATAAAAAACTAAAAAAAGAAGGTTATTCAAAAGTAGAAGCGTCTCCTGAGATTGCTAAAAGGCTTAATGTAACTAAAATATTAAAAAAGTCTTCAAAATATTGGGATGGAGGCTATGCTATGGCAGGACTATTAGGTCATGGGGATGCGTTTGTGCTTCGTGATCCCGCAGGGATTCGTCCGGCATATTATTATAAGGACGACGAGGTTGTTGTAGTAGCATCAGAAAGGCCTGTAATTCAAACAGTTTTTAATGTAAGCATTAACGATGTCCATGAATTAGACCCAGGAAAAGCAATTATTGTAAAGAAAGATGGAGAAACTACTATAGATCAAATTATAGCGCCATTAGAACGTAAAGCTTGCTCTTTTGAACGTATCTATTTTTCTAGAGGTAGTGATGCGTCAATTTATCAGGAAAGGAAAGAGTTAGGACGTTTAGTAATGCCTCAAGTACTTAAAGAAATTAATAATGATACCGTAAACTCTGTATTTTCTTTTATTCCTAACACTGCGGAGACTTCGTTTTACGGAATGGTAGAAGCGGCACAGGACGAACTTAATAAGCAAAAAGAAGCATCTATATTAGCTGAAAAAGATAAGCTTACTAACGAAAGGTTACATGCTATTTTGACACCAAAAATTCGTACCGAGAAAATAGCCATTAAAGATGCTAAACTTAGAACATTTATTACAGAAGATAGTAGTAGAGATGATTTAGTAGCACATGTTTATGATGTTACTTATGGAGTTGTAAAACCTGAAGATAATTTAGTAATTATTGACGATAGTATTGTTAGGGGTACTACTTTGAAGAAAAGTATTATTAAAATGATGGATCGTTTAAACCCTAAAAAAATAGTAGTGGTATCTTCGGCTCCTCAAATTCGTTTCCCAGACTGCTATGGTATTGATATGGCTAATATGGATGGTTTAATTGCATTTAAGGCAGCAATGGCTTTATTGAAAGAAAAAGGAAAAATGAGTTTGGTGGATGAGGTGTATGCTAAATGTAAAGCTCAAGAGAATGTAAAAGATTCAGAAGTAATAAACCATGTAAACGAGATTTATAACGAGTTTACTGCCAATGAGATTAGTGATAAAATTTCAGAATTATTAACCGAAGAATCGGTAAAAGCAGAAGTGAAAATTATTTATCAGACAGTAGAAAATCTACATAAAGCTTGTCCAGAAAACTTGGGAGATTGGTATTTTACAGGAAATTATCCTACAGAAGGAGGTAACCGTGTGGCTAACAGAGCATTTATGAATTTTTATGAAGGAAAAAAGGAAAGAGCATACTAAGATGGAAGAAAAAATGTAAAAATTTTGTATTTCATCTAATAATTAGGTGTATTATCTAATATTTTTCACTTTAATGTAAGTAAAGTATATATTTACCCTACCATAACATATGTAGGTTAAGTTCATGGTAGATTTGGGGCAAAAAAGGTATGCAATTGCATACCTTTTTTTTATTTTATTTTGTAATAAACTGAACTACAGTATTTAATAATATGTTAGGCATCATCAAAATCTATTTTAATTAAATTGCTTTTAGCATATGCTTGGCAAGCTAAAACTAAGCCTTCAGCTATTTCAGAATCGGTTAATAGATTATTAATGGGCATATGGACTTCTCCTTCAGTAACTCTACAGATACAAGAGCAACATACCCCTCCTTTGCAAGAATATGGAGCATCTATATCATTATTAAGCACAGCATCTAATAAATTTACGTTTTTGTTAGTTTGAATTTCAAACTCTTCATCGTCTACAGTGATGAAAACAGAAGATGTTCCCTTTTGGTTATTAGTAATAATTTCAGAAGTATTGCTAGTGGTGAATAATTCGAAATGAATAATTTTTTCAGAAATACCATTTTCAAGTAATACATCCTTAACGGTGTTAATCATTCCTTCTGGGCCGCATAAAAAGAAATCATTAAAAACGATGTCTTTATATTTGTTCTTAAGGACTAAGTTCACGATGCTTTTTTCAATACGGCCAAAGGTGCTGTTTTCAATGTTTTCTCTACTGTAAATAAACTCTATAAATAGACGAGAAGGGTTTTGTTTTTGTAAGGTAATTAATTCTTCAGAAAACATGGTTTCTTCACTATTCTTATTTCCATAGACTAAAACAAATTTACTTTCTTTTTCTTCCAAAAGCACTGTTTTTATCATTGACATTATTGGAGTAATGCCACTGCCAGCAGCAAATGCAATATAATTTTGTTTGCTTTTGTTGGGATGAAGTTTAAATTTTCCTTCGGGAACCATAACCTCTATTTGATCCCCAACTTGTAACGTTTCATTTACATAGGTGGAAAACTTGCCATTAGCAATCTTTTTAATGCTAATCTGAATATTTTCTTGATTGGGATGGCTACTAATAGAGTAAGCTCTTCTCACTTCTTCACCGTTTATAAATGCTTTTAAAGTAAGGAACTGTCCAGCAACAAAACTAAAACGGTCTTGCTTTTCTGGTGGAATTTCAAAAACTAAAGAGACTGCAGAAGGTGTTTCCTTAATAATAGCCTTAATGGTTAAAGATGTAAACTGAGACATATGATATTTTTTCGACAAAAATACTAATTGAAGATTGCTTTTAGTAAACAGGTGCAGGGTTTTTTAAAAATAACGTATTTTTACTTCGTTGTATATTCTAAGCAATAATTATTGGTGTTTATTGAATATAAGATATTGAAGATTTAATAAAAAAAATGAAATAGAGTTTTTTAGCGTTTTCAATATTAAATATGATGTGGTTAGTATTTGTTTTTATTGCATTAGAACACTAAAAGCATCATCTGTCAGTTAAATAGAGAAGATAAAAATTTAAGAGTGAAAAAAAATATAATATTTCATTTTATTACTATAAGTTTATTAGTGCTTTTTGTAGTGGCATGTTCTCGTAAAGAGGATAAATTTATTAATAGAACTTGGCATGCTATGACTACGAAGTATAATACTTTGTATAATGGAGGAGTAGCTTTTGACGAAGGAAGACAAGAGTTAATAGATCAATACGAGGATAACTACTGGAAACAATTACCAATAGAGCGACTTGAAATTAGAGACGAACTGTATTTGGAAAAAGAGAATGGTAATGAAAGATTTTTGAGGGCCGAAGAGAAAGCAGCAAAGGCTATACAAAGGCATTCTATGAATATTAAAGGTCGAGAAAAAAATCCCCAAATAGACGAAGCCTTTATGCTTTTAGGTAGGGCAAGGTATTTTGATCAACGATTTGTGCCTGCACTAGAAGCTTTTAATTATATTTTGTCAAATTACCCCACTTCTAATAGTATTAACTATGCAGTAATTTGGAAAGCAAAAACATTTATTCGTTTAGAAAACGAAGAAGCCGCTATTAAAGGGTTAAAAGCAATTCTTCCTAAATTTCAAAAAGATATTGATTTAAGTAAAGAAGAAAGAAACTTTATAGGAGGAGAGGAAAAGAATAAAAAAATTAATGTTTTTAATAAAAAAGGAGAAGTTAAAGATAAATTACACGAATCCTTAAATATTAGTAAAGGAGAACTTTCAAGTGCTGCAGCTATGTTAGCCCAAGCATATGTTAATTTAAAACATAAGGATAGTGCAATTGCACCTATGAGGGTGGCTGTTGAATACACACAGAATAATGAAGAAAAAGGTCGCTATCATTATATTTTAGGACAATTATATAATAGAGTTCGAGAGAGAGATAGTGCTAACATAGAATTTGATAAGATAATTAAATTAAATAGAAGAACGCCAAGAGAATATCTGATTAACGCTTACCTGGCAAAAGCACGAAATTTAGAAATTGAGTCTAGCGACCAAATAGCATATTTAGATATTCTGAATAAACTTGAAAAGAACTGGGAAAATCGAAAGTTTTTAGATAAAATATATTACGAAAAAGCAATTTTCTTTTTTGGAAATGATTCTTTAGACGTGGCAGAAACATATTATAAGAAATCTTTAGATACAAAAGGTAATGATGCCTACTTGAATTCGTTAAGCCATGAAACCTTAAGTCGAATTAATTTCAATAGGGCAGACTATGAGATAGCAGGAAAATATATGGACAGTGCGCTAAGTCTATTAGACCTCAATAGTAAACGATATCGAGTAATTAATAAAAAAAGAAAAAGTTTAGAAGATGTTTTGAAATATGAAACTATTGTTAAGGTTAACGATAGTGTTTTAAGAATAGCAAAATTACCTAAAACCGAGCAGCTAGAATATTATACAAAATATACCGATAGTATTAAAGAATTGAAGAGGCAGCAGTTGAAAAAACAAAAAGCTAAAAAGGCTTTACTGTTACAAGAGGCAGGAATTTTTGATGAAAATGCTTTTCAAGCAAAATCGAATAAAGAAGACGAAGCTGATTTTTATTTTTATAATCCGATTACAGTGGCTAATGGGAAATTAAAATTTGAGCGTGTTTTTGGAAAGCGAGAAAGAGTTGATTTTTGGAAAGTTTCTAGTATTGTGTCTTTTTCAGTATCGGAAGAAGTTGAAGAAATAATAGAGGAAGATTATAACATTGATGAAGACCCTTTGTTTGATCCCAAATTATACGTAGACAAAATTCCTTCGGAAAAGAAGGTGCTAGATAGCGTTGCTAAACAACTAAATGAGGCCTATTTTGAATTAGGAACAATTTATAAAGAAAAATTAAAAGAATACGATAGAGCATCGGAGAAATTTGAGTCATTGCTATTGAATAATCCAGACGATAAATATGTAATGCCTGTAAAATATAATTTATTTAAGATATATCAATCCAATGGGAATACGTTTCGAGAAGATAAATTGCGAAAAGATATTTTAAAAAATCATCCAAATTCTAGATATGCAGAAATTGTTAAAAATCCAAACGATGGATCAGAGCAAATCCTTTCAGATGTAGATAAAGAGTATGCAAATATCTATAAATTATATGAGAATCAGAATTATACTAGGGTGTTAACAAGGATAGATGCTCAAGTGGCGAAATTGCAAGGGGATCCTATCGCGTCAAAATTTTTATTACTTAAAGCCTATGCTTTAGGAAAAGTATATGGTGTGCATAAAATGAGAGAGTTGTTAAACTTTATAGCTTTAACGTATCCGCAATCCGAAGAAGGAAGGAAATCTATCGATTTACAAAGCAATACACTACCTTATTTAGAACAGTTGACTTTTGAATCGGACACAACTTCTGGTAAAAAGTATAAACTGATATATGATTATAATGAAGAAAAACGCCAAGAAGCTAATAAAATAAAAGCAGAATTGGATACTTTAATAAAAAAACGTAACTTTAATTACTTGAGTACTTCCTTGGACTTTTATACAAAGGATACTATTTTTGTTATTGTTCATGGCTTAGAAGAAAAAGGGCAAGCACATGGATTGAATAATCTAATTACCGATGATGAGAACGATTGGTATTTTGACAGAGAAGGTGTAGTAATTTCATCGCCAAATTATAAAGTAATTCAATTGAATAAAAAATACCAGTATTACTTAAAAAACAGAGATTCCATTAATCATAAATAACCCTAAATCCCTATAGCTATGTTTTCAGATAATAAAAAACCCAAAGAGACTATTGATTATTCTAAAAATCAAAATAAAATTTCTGAAGGAACAAAAATAGTTGGGGATATTATTTCTAAGGGAGGGTTTAGAATTGAAGGTGAAGTGGAAGGTAATATTAAAACTGATGGTCGCGTTGTAGTTGGTGAATCTGGTAAAATTAAAGGAACTTTAGAAAGTGATACGGCAGAATTTGAAGGACAGTTTTCAGGAAAACTGAATATTACAGGGACACTTACGTTAAAATCTACCGCTAAAATAGAAGGAGAAGTTCATATAGGAAAATTAGCTGTAGAGCCAGGAGCTTCTTTTAATGCTACCTGTACTATGAAGGGGAGTGTAAAATCAATTAACAAATCGCATAACAGTGAAAAATCAGCTTAAAAATTTTGCTGTTTTTTCAGGAATTGCTGTTCAAATGGGAGCAACTATTTATGTGGGTTCTTTATTTGGCGAATGGTTAGACGATAAAAATAATATTCAAGAACCTTTTTACGCTAAATGGATTACTCTTTTAGCAGTTTTTCTTTCTGTAATAGGGGTAATTATTCAAGTAATTAAATTTTCAAAAAAATAATTGTGATTAAAAGTGCCCTGCATATTGTACTGTTAACTTTATTGCTTTTTGGATTGCATCAATGGGCTCTCATGCCTGTTTTGCATATTTCAAATAAAGTTCCAGTATTATTTCAACATTTATTGTTAGGAGGGTCTTCTTTAATAATTTTTATAATTACAGATTTTATTTCCAAAAACTTTTTTTCTATTGTGGGTTTTGTAGTATTAGGTTT
The DNA here is from genome assembly GCA_938011245.1 of uncultured Aquimarina sp. GTDB lineage: Bacteria > Bacteroidota > Bacteroidia > Flavobacteriales > Flavobacteriaceae > Aquimarina. The sequence goes on from CALLUJ010000024.1 coordinate 10,972, forward strand.
TTTAACTCTTAAAATGATTTTTGTAGGTATATTCGTTCATTTTTATAAAACACTTATAGACGAAGAGCCAGTAATTAAATATGTTTTGTTAGGGTTCTATTTTGTGTATTTATCTATCTTGTTAATAAAAATAGTACCTTTAATTAATCTCGATTCTTTAAAATCCAAGGGTAATTGAGTAAAAACAAGCTTATTTGAAAAAAAACATTATCATAGTGTAATTTATCAATTAAAACCGTAGTTTTGCACCCAAATTCAAAGCAAATATTGCGATTTTTATAGATATGATGATTACACGACAGCTTAAGAAGTGTTTTTTAGCACTTATTTTCTCTTTAGGAAGTATTGTAATGTTTTCGAATGTTGAAAATACTGAAGTTTTGACTCGGCATGAAGAAGGAGGAGAGCATCATGCAAATGCAGCTTCGGAAAGTGGTTTGGTGGATTCGAAAGAAGAGATAAATGCTTATAAAGCACACCACTTAGCAGATTCTCACGATTTTCATTTATTCTCTTATGGAGGAGAGCATGGGTCACAACGTCATCATGTAGGGTTTTCTTTGCCTGTTATAGTTTGGACTAGTAAGGGGTTAGTCGTTTTTATGTCTTCAGAATTTCATCATAATGATGACGGACATCATATTGTTTCAAAAAAAGGAATAAAGTTAGCTAAACTGCACTCTAAAATCTATGAATTAGAAGCGAATGCCCATGCAATAAATTTTAATAAAGAACATCATCCAATTAACGCACATAAAGTATTGGATTTTTCAATTACTAAAAGTGTATTAGGGATGCTAATTGCTGGTCTGTTAATGCTTTTAGGTTTTAGTAGTTTGGCAAAAGGTTATAAAAGAGGGGCGATCCCTACAGGGTTTGGTAGAGTGTTGGAACCCTTGGTTATTTATGTTAGAGATGAGATTGCTCGTCCAAATATTGGGGAGAAAAAGTATAGAAAATACATGGGATTCTTGTTAACCGTATTTTTCTTTATTTGGATATTAAATTTGTTAGGATTAACACCACTAGGTTTTAATGTAACGGGTAATATTGCAGTAACAGTATGCTTAGCTTTGTTTACATTTGTTATAACCACGTTTACGGCAAATAAAGATTACTGGAAACATATTTTTTGGATGCCAGGAGTTCCTGTGCCTATGAAAATTGTTTTAATGCCAATCGAAATTTTAGGAATGTTTACAAAGCCATTTTCTCTGTTAATACGTTTGTTTGCTAATATAACAGCAGGGCATGCTGTAGTAATGGGGTTAATTGCAGTGGCATATACAGCTAGAGAAGCATTAGGCGTTGCAGGTGGTTTTGGGGTGTCGTTTTTGTTAACCTTGTTTATATCGTTAATAGAAGTGCTAGTGGCGTTTTTGCAAGCATTTATTTTTACAATGTTATCGTCGTTGTTTATTGGTATGGCAGTGGAAGAACACGACCATCATTAATAAAGTTTAAAAGAGAATTTGTTTAATTATTTATAAATTATTTTAGTATGACTATTCCAAGTTTAGTAGGAGCAGGTTTAATTGTAATCGGAGGTGGATTAGGATTAGGTAAAATTGGTGGATCAGCAATGGATGCTATTGCACGCCAACCTGAAGCAGCTGGTAAAATCCAAACTGCTATGATTATTATTGGAGCACTTTTAGAAGGTCTTGCATTTGGTGCATTAATCTTAGGGAAGTAATCTTAAAAAAGAGAAACAATAATCCTGCAACGGTTGGTTGCAGGATGTGTTTTAAAATTTAATTAGACAAAACAATATTTTTTAAAGATGAATTTATTAAACGATTTTTCGCCTGGTTTGTTTATTATGCAAGCAATAATTTTATTAGTACTAATTGTACTAATGAGAAAATTTGCTTGGAAGCCTATACTTGATAGTTTAAATAGTAGAGAAGAAGGGATTAAAGACGCTTTAGATGCAGCAGAAAATGCAAAGAAAGAACTGCAGAATCTGAATGCTGATAACGAGCGAATTTTAAACGAAGCACGTGCAGAACGTGATGGAATGCTAAAAGAAGCTAGAGAAATGAAAGCTACTATGATTGCTGATGCAAAAGCAGAGGCAGAGGCAGAAGCAGATAAAGTAATTAAGCAAGCACAAGTAGCTATTATTGCAGAGAAAAAAGCAGCTATTGCAGATTTGAAAAACCAAGTAGCAGGTATTTCCGTTGAAATTGCAGAAAAAGTGGTTAAAACAGAATTAGCAGATAAAGATAAGCAATTGGCGTTAGTGTCTTCTTTGTTAGAAGAGGTAACCTTAAACTAATACGTGTGTAACTATGAGTAGAGCAGCTGTAAGATACGCCAAAGCTATTTTAGAATTAGCTAAAAGTCAAAATAGCGCCGATATTATTTTTGCAGAAATGCAACAAATAAAAAATACTATAGCAGAAAATAAAGATTTAAGAAATTTGCTAAATAGTCCTTTACTTAAAGGAGATGTTAAGGAGGTCTCTTTAAAAGCAATTTTCATAAACTCTAATGCAATAACACAGGGATTATTCAATACTTTAGTTAATAACAAGCGTGTTGCTATATTACCAAATGTGGCAGATAGTTTTATTGAACTGTATAAACAGTCGAAAGGGCAACAGGTTGCTGTAGTTACTACTGTAGTCCCTTTAGATGCTAATTTGGAAGCAAAAGTATTGGGGAAAGTAAAAGAGCTTACAGGGAAAGAAGCTACTATAAAAAACATAGTAGATAAAAGTATTATTGGTGGTTTTGTATTACGAATAGGAGATTTGGAGTACAATGCAAGCATCGCTAATCAATTAGAAAGTTTAAAGAGATCATTCGAGGATAATTCATACGTGTCTCAATTATAAATTCTTGAAAAGTTATGAAGAGCTTAGTTAAAATATTTCTTTTTCTTTTTTGTGCTTCTTTAAGTGCTCAAAAGATAAAGATAAAGAAAGGAGAAGTTTACTTTGACAAAGTTGCAATACCAATAAGAATTGATTCGGAATATGAAAAGATTAAGGGAGGAGTAGTAGGTGACTTTAGTCAGATGCTTACGTTTTATAATACAATATCCTCAGAAGTTTTTATAATAGCTAACTACAAGGGTAAGATGATGCCTACGGGTGGAAAAGAAGTTTGGTTAGAAATTTCTGACCCTAAAAAAGAAAAGACCAATAGTGTTGATTTTGACATTAACTTGGGTTACGGTAAAAAAGGTGTACTACGACATTTTTTAAAAAAATATCAGTTTATAAACGTTTCAGGAAATGTTAATCAGCTTAAGATAGACGATTTTTTTAACACAACAACAAAAAGCGTTGCAAAAACTAAGGCACAAGGCGCTATTGCTATAGAAGATAAGGTTGCAGAATCTAGAAAGATTCCGTTAACCATCGACTTAAATACAAAGTTTATTTCGAATCAAAGTGGTAAAATAGGTTTTTTTAAGGTAAACCCTGATAACTCTATTGTTATTGGTGATCTTGATAATAAAAAGATTGCTACTGCAAGTATAGATTCTTTTGGGAAAACTGTAAACGTTCAATCTCAATTATTAAAAGAAAACTTTTCTTATAGAAATTTATCTACATCTTTGGTAAATATAGAAGGGAAGGGTACAATAACATTTGTAAAAGAACTGGTTTATCAATTGCATAGTCGAGGATTAACTTTAGGTAATCAGGTTTCTAAAAATCAGAATACAGCATATCAAAAGAAGAGGGAAGAACAGGCTGTTAATTTTGAAGAAGCAAAAGTAAACTCTACTAATATTTATGATAAAAAAGGCTATGCGATTGATGAAAAAGGGGAACAATTTGAAGGTGCTATCACTATAGCATTTGAACAAATAGTCAATGCCAACGATCGTATTTCAAGTGGTACAAGTAATATTGGTGGAGGTGGTATAGGAAATACATTAAGTATTACTTATATAAACAAAAAAGGTAAATCAAAAAGAAAATCAATTAGTGCCAAGAAAAATACTAGTTTCTGTATTGTTAATGACAATGGAGAAGAAGAGTGTTACAAGGCGTTGAAAGTTATGGGAGGACCAATTATGAATGAGTCAGATGGTCCTTTGGCATTAGCATCCTCTAAAGGTAAATTTTTAAAAGAAGTTTATAAAGAAGGAGATTTAGTAGTGTATCAATACCCACCAACAAAAACATATTATCTTAAGATAATTGATAAAGAAAAAGCATTTAATTTTTCTATTTCCTTGTTTGGTAAAGTAGAGAAAAAGGCAAATAATTTGAAAGAATATCTTAACGGTTGTGATTATACAGATAAGAATAAATACGTTGAAAAAGCTTTTAAAGAACTAGCTACAATAAAAGAATTGATTAATTACTATAATACTTCTTGTAAATAAGAAATTACTAATAATAAAACAATGGCTGAAGTAAATCCTGCTGAAGTATCAGCAATTTTAAAACAACAATTATCAGGTTTTGAAGCATCAGCTTCTCTAGATGAAGTAGGAACAGTATTACAAGTGGGTGATGGTATTGCCCGTGTATATGGTTTGTCCAATGCGCAATACGGTGAATTAGTTCAATTCGACAGTGGATTGGAAGGAATTGTATTAAATCTAGAAGAAGATAATGTTGGAGTAGTACTTTTAGGACCTTCTACAGGAGTAAGAGAAGGAGATACAGTAAAAAGAACACAACGTATTGCTTCTATTAATGTAGGAGAAGGGATAGTAGGTCGTGTTGTAGATACTTTAGGAAACCCTATTGACGGAAAAGGACCAATAGAAGGGAAAACATACGAAATGCCTTTGGAACGTAAGGCCCCAGGAGTAGTTTTTCGCCAACCAGTAACAGAACCATTACAAACAGGAATTAAAGCAATTGATGCTATGGTGCCAGTTGGTCGTGGGCAACGTGAATTAGTAATTGGTGATCGCCAAACAGGAAAAACAACCGTTTGTATTGATACAATTCTTAATCAAAAAGAGTTTTATGATGCAGGAGAACCTGTGTACTGTATTTATGTAGCTATTGGACAAAAAGCATCTACAGTAGCAAATATTGCTAAAGTATTAGAAGACAAAGGAGCGTTAGCTTACACAACTATTGTTGCAGCCAACGCATCAGATCCAGCTCCAATGCAAGTATATGCTCCTTTTGCAGGAGCAGCTATTGGAGAATATTTTAGAGATACTGGTCGTCCAGCATTAATTGTTTTTGACGATTTGTCAAAACAAGCCGTTGCTTACCGTGAGGTATCTTTATTATTACGTCGCCCACCAGGACGTGAAGCATACCCTGGAGATGTATTTTATTTACACTCTCGTTTATTAGAACGTTCTGCAAAAGTAATTGCAGACGATGCCATTGCAAAGAACATGAATGACTTACCAGATTCATTAAAAGACGTTGTAAAAGGGGGAGGGTCGTTAACTGCTTTGCCAATTATTGAGACACAAGCGGGAGATGTATCTGCGTATATTCCAACTAATGTAATTTCGATTACCGATGGTCAAATATTTTTAACGTCAGATTTATTTAACTCTGGTGTACGTCCTGCAATTAATGTTGGTATTTCGGTATCTCGTGTAGGAGGATCAGCCCAGATTAAATCCATGAAAAAAGTAGCAGGTACTTTAAAATTAGATCAAGCACAATTCCGTGAATTAGAGGCATTTGCTAAATTTGGATCAGATTTAGATGCAGCAACGTTAAATGTTATTGAAAAAGGAAAGCGTAATGTAGAGATTTTAAAGCAAGCTCAAAACGATCCGTACACTGTAGAAGATCAAATTGCAATTATATATGCAGGTTCTAAGAATTTATTAAAGGATGTTCCTGTAAATAAAGTTAAAGAATTTGAAGCAGATTATATCGAATTCTTAAATGCTAAACATAGAAATATATTAGATACTTTGAAAAAGGGTAAACTTACCGATGAAGTAATTGATGTATTAGTAAATGTGGCAGAAGAAGTTTCAAAGAAATTTTAATTAAGAATGAAGAATTCGTAATTAACTAGAATGGCAAATTTAAAAGAACTTAGAGGTAGAATAAAGTCGGTTTCTTCGACAATGCAGATTACGAGTGCTATGAAGATGGTTTCGGCTGCAAAATTGAGTAAAGCACAAGATGCTATTCAATCTATGCGTCCATATTCGGAAAAGCTTACTGATTTACTGCAGAGTTTAAGTGCTTCTTTGGAAGGTGACCAAGCAAGTCTTTATAGCGAGCAAAGAGAAATTAAAAATGTATTAATAGTTTCTATAGCTTCTAATAGGGGTTTAGCAGGGGCTTTTAATTCGAATATTATTAAAACGTCTAAACGTTTAGTAGAGGAAAAATATTCAGACAAAAAAGTTAGCTTTTTAACTATAGGGAAAAAAGTGGACGATATTGTAGCTAAACAATATGCTGTTGTAAGAAATAATAATGAAATTTTTGACGACTTGTCCTTTGCGAATGCAGAAGTAATTGCTCAGCAACTTATGGATGATTTTACAACAGGGACTTATGATAAAATTGTAATTGTTTACAATCAATTTGTGAATGCTGCAACTCAAAAAGTAACAGAAGAGCAATTTTTACCTATTGAAGAAGTTGAAACAGAAGAAGTAGCGAACACCTCTTTGGATTACATTTTTGAACCCTCAAAGGAAGAAATTGTAGAACAGTTAATTCCTAAATCTTTAAAAGTACAATTTTTTAAAGCCCTAAGTGATTCTTTTGCTTCGGAACATGGTGCACGTATGACGGCAATGCATAAAGCAACGGATAATGCTACAGAACTTAGGGATTCACTTAAATTAGTTTATAATAAAGCAAGGCAAGCATCTATTACCAACGAAATCTTAGAAATTGTTGGTGGTGCAGAGGCATTGAATAATTAATGAGAGCTATAAGTTAGTTATTTGTGTTTTGTATAAAAAAAGATATCAATTTTATAAAATTGATATCTTTTTTTATACAAAACGTAAACAAAACTATATTTTAAAAGTTACTACAGGCATTTTTAAGTGATTTACAATGTTTTCCCCAATACTGCCTGAAAAAAAATGAGAAAAGCCTTTACGACCATGTGTGGGGATACCTACGAATTAGCTTTAATTGATTTGCAGTAATCCTTAATTCCTTGTTCTAGGCTATAGTCACTAAAAACTTTTACTTCTTCTGCTTTTCTTTTGTAAGGCGCATCTATGTTTTTAAAGAAAACCTTAATGCGTTTTTTAATATTAGGAGAACTTTCAGAATTATTGGGAGTATTAATATAGACTAAGTTTATATTGATTTCTAAAAGTCTAAAGAATTCTATAGCACTTTATAAGAAGGAATATTTTCTTTTTGGAAGTTGCAGGCAAATACGGCATTCTCAATTATAAAACCTTTCATCTTTTGTTTAATAACCATTACAGGAACATTAGAATAACGTATAACCTTTTGGGTGTTAGATCCAATAAAAAATTCTTCTAAGCCACTAGTTCCTTTAGCTCCCATTACAATAAGATTGGCATTAACTTCTTTTATTACAGATTCAATCTCTTTATAAACGGATGTTTTTCTAATACTATAACTTATGGTAATTCCTTTCATGTATTCTTTGTCTATAAAACTTTTAAATTTATTTTGAGTAAGTAACACAAATGGCGCAGCATCAAAAACATTAACCCCATCATCTGGTAAAACGGCATCTCCAAGCCCTAGTATGTGAACTAAGTGGATTTCTACATTTTGTAAAAGAGCTATTTTAGCAGCTACATATAACGCATGCTCAGAATATTTGAAAAGTCTAGAGGAACAAGAATATTTTTCATAATTAGTTGATATATAAGATGTTTACTAAATTTAAGATTTTTTTACAACAAAAGGAAGCGTTGCTTATAAAACTAAGTATAGTACTTCTACATATTCGGTTAGTTTTAGTACTTTGCGTGTAATTTAATAATCACCTCCGTTGAGTATTTTAAAAACCCTGTTTAGAGACACTTTTATTTATGGCTTGGCCATGGTTATGCCTAAAATTGTAAACCTATTATTAAATGGTTTATATACGGATATATTGGAAACTCAAGAGTATTCGGAGATTATTAATTTTTATGTGTACGCAGGTTTTCTTAATGTAATTCTTACTTATGGTATGGAAACTGCTTTTTTTAGATTTTATAATAAATCTAATAAAAAAAAGGAGGTGTACACTACAGCTTTAATAAGTCTTTTAGTTTCGTTAGTGTTTTTTTCAACAATAGTATATTTATTTAGCGATGTTTTTATATCTCTTTTAGGAGTATCGAAATCAGTGCTTTTTATGATGTTGGGTCTAGTAGCATTCGATATACTAGTAGTTATTCCTTTCGCTTATTATCGATTAATGGGACAAGCACTTAAATATTTTTGGATTAGAGTGTTTACCTTAGTAGTAATGAACGCCTGTTTAAATTACTTTTTCTTAATATTAGTTCCTAAGCATCAAATATCATTACCTACAGTTTTTAGTTTTGAAAATAAAGAAGATTATGTATTTCTTGCTAATTTTTTAGCAAATGTAACAATGTTGCTATTAGTTTTCCCTAATTACTTTAGGTACAAATGGAAATTTGACATCGTTATTTTTAATAAAATGCGAAGATATGGTGCTCCTATTTTAATAGCAGGGTTTGCTTTTTTAATGGTAGAAAATTTAGATAAAATACTCTTGCGAGATTTATTAGGAAAAGAAATAATGGGAGCCTATGGTGCTTGTTATAAATTAGGAGTTTTCTTAATGTTATTTATTCAAGCCTTTAGAATGGGAATAGAACCTTTCTTTTTTAGCCAAGCCAGTAAGTCCGATGCTAAACAAAGTTATGCAATAGTGCTTAAATTTTTTGTAATATTTGCGTCGTTAGGAGTATTAACTGTATTAACTTTTTTAGATGTATTTGTAAGCATTATTATTAAAGACAAAAGTTATTTAAAGGCCATTGGTATTGTACCTGTTATTCTTTTAGGGAATTGGTGTTTAGGGGTGTATCAAAGTCTTTCGGTATGGTATAAAGTAACAGATAAAACAAAGTTTGGAATGTATTTCACTATTATTGGAGCGGTTATTACTATAGCTGTAAATTATATTTTAATTCCTAGTATTGGTTTTATGGCATCGGCATATGCAACCTTAATTGCTTATGGAGGTATGATGTTACTTTCTTACTTTTACGGAAGAAAATATTACAAAGTGCCATATCAAATAGAAAGTATGTTATTATATTTTATAATAGCATTGGGACTTAGTTTTTTTACATGGTATTTGTATCCAAATAATTATATAATAAAAGGGTTAGCTATTATGTTGTATTTAGGAGTGGTGATTTTGAAAGAAAAAGAAACCGTAAAAGAAATTATTAAACAAGCTTAATAAGTTTATTCTGTATAAAAGATTATGAAAATTGATATTGTAAATACATCTGAGCACGATTTACCAAGTTATGAAACATTGCTTTCCGCAGGAATGGATTTAAGAGCAGTTACGGAAACCCCTATAAAGATAGCTTCTTTAGAGCGTGTGTTAATAAAAACAGGATTATATATAGCTTTGCCAAAAGGTTATGAAGCACAAGTGCGTCCTAGGAGCGGGCTGGCGTTAAAAAAAGGAGTTACAGTATTAAATGCCCCAGGAACAATAGATGCGGATTATAGAGGAGAAATAGGAGTTATTTTAGTGAATTTGTCCAAGGAAGATTTTTTAATAGAACATGGAGATCGAATTGCACAAATGGTAATTGCTAAATACGAACGAGCCGACTGGAATAATGTAGAAAAGCTTTCTGAAACCAAAAGAGGTAAAGGAGGATTCGGAAGTACGGGAGTCAAATAACTTTGTGTTAAAACATTAGATTTTAAATATAAAGAAGAGATAAAAGAATATTTGGCTAATTTTTGAAACTAGTCAAGAGCTAAAAAACAGAAAATGAAGATAATAGTACCAATGGCAGGACGTGGATCTCGATTAAGACCACATTCATTAACAGTTCCTAAGCCATTAATTCCAATTGCAGGTAAACCCATTGTACAACGATTAGTAGAAGATATTGCTAAAGTTGCAGGAGAAGCTATAGAAGAAGTGGCTTTTATCACAAAAAAAGAGTTTGGGGCAGAAGAAATCTTAACAGAAATAGCAACTAGTTTAGGGGCTAAAGCATCTATATACTACCAAGAAACTCCTTTAGGTACAGGACATGCTATAATGTGTGCTAAAGAAAGTTTGTCTGGACCTTGCGTTATTGCCTATGCCGACACCTTGTTTAAAGCCGATTTTAAATTAGATCCAAAGGCAGATGCGGTAATATGGACGAAACAAGTAGATAGTCCAGAAGCCTATGGAGTAGTAAAATTAAATGATAATAACGAAATTACAGAATTGGTCGAAAAACCTCAAAAATTTGTATCGGACCAAGCTGTAATTGGAATTTATTATTTTAAAGAAAGTATAGACCTTAAAATTTCTTTGCAAAAAGTTTTGGATGCTAATTTGATGCACGGTGGAGAATATCAAATTAATGACGGCATAAAAGATTTAATGAGTCAAGGGAAAATATTTAAAACAGGTACTGTAAATGAATGGATGGATTGTGGTAACAAAAAAGTAGCCGTGGAAACCAATACACGTATTTTAAACTTCTTACATCAAGAACAAGAAGAAAATTTAGTACATACTTCTGTGAAAATGGAAAATTCTGAAATAATACATCCTTGTTTTATTGGTAAAAATGTAACTTTAGTGAATACTAAAGTAGGTCCAAACGTTTCTATAGGAACAGATTGTGTATTGACAGATGTGATTATTGATAATAGTTTAATCCAAAATGAGACAGAAATTAAAAATATAAAACTTACAGATTCTATGATTGGGAACAAAGTAAAATACGATGGTAAGTTTACAAGTGTTAGTATAGGAGATTATTCTACATTTGAATAAGTGAAGATAAATAAATTACATATCTCGTTTATATTATATTTGTTAGGAAACTTTTGTTTTGCACAAGAGGAAACCCTTGTTGCATCTAATGTTAACGACATTTCGGGCACTTCTAAAATCTTTAAAGAACATTTTTTTGATGCTCTTAGCGATCGTTCCGTAGGAAAATACGAAAAAGCCATTATAAGTATAAATACTTGTATAGACATGCAAAATAAAATGCCTGTTTTGTATTACGAGTTAGCTCAAAACGAAATTGCTTTGCGTTTTTATAAAAGTGCTAAAGAAAACTTAAACAAAGCATTAGCCATTACACCTAATAGCGAAGAAATTTTAGAAAGTTTATCTCGAGTACATTTTATACTTCAAGAGTTTGATAAGCGTATTTTGGTGCTTCAAAAAATGAGTAATTTAAATTCCAAATACAAATATAATTTAGCAAATGCCTATAGGTACACACAGAAATATGGAGAGGCTTTAAAAATATTAAGAGATTATCAAAAAGAATATAGTTACGACCAAAGAACAGACTCTTTAAGAAATCAGCTTTACGTAATCTCAAAAGATAAGCAACCTGTAATTGAGGATATTGAAAAATCGTTAACAAAGAATCCAAAAAATGAAAATGCTTATGTTCAATTAATAAATATCTACAAAAAAGAGAAACAAGAAAATAAGGTAATTGCAACAATTAAGCGTTTTAAAGAAGCAGTACCTAAAGCCCCTATGTTAAAATATATTAATTTTCAACAATGCATAGATCAAGGAGATTTAGAGAAAGCATCTATAGTTATGAAAGAGATAACTAAAAGCAATGCTTTTAACAAGCAAGTAAAAAGTCAAGTTTTAACAGATTTTAATAAGTATAGAAAAAAGCATTTAAATAATACTCAAAAGATTTCAGAAGCTACTGCTTTAAAAACAACAGCTAAAAATCCATCGAATATAAAATTAGAGAATATGCTAAAATTACCTCTATTAACTATAACAGAAGGAGCAACAGAAGGCTTGTTAGAGACCTATCAAAAAAATTTAGAGTCTAATACAAGTAATTATAACCTTATTAAAAACACCTTAGTATTACAATTGTACTTTGAGAGGTGGAATAACGCAAGTACTTTAGTAACAACGGCCATTAAAAAGTATCCTTCTCAACCTTTTTTATACCTTATAAAAGGAGTATTGTTAACAAAGGAAAATAAAGAAGCAAAAGCAATAAATAATTTCAAAGAAGGTTTAGATTATATTGTTGATAATGCTTTTTTAGAACGAGCGCTATATTTAAATTTAGCTAAAGCATATACCGTAATTGGAGATACGGAAAAGGCAAAAAAATATAAAAATAAAGGAGATAAGATTGAAGCAACAAATTAATAAAATATTATCTATTTGTCTATTTTTAATGTTTTGTGTTTCATGTAAAACATTAAAAATAGATGCTAATACAAAACTTACTAAAAAGGCAAATGCTAAAGAAGTTTTAGCGATTCATAAAGCAAAAGAGTTTAATTATAAGACCCTTCAGTCTAGAGTTAAAGTAAACTATAACGATGGAAAAAAAGAAGTAAGCCCGTCGGTAAGTTTGCGTATGGAAAAAGACGAAAAAATTTGGATAAGCGCTAAATTTTTAGGGTTTACTGTAGCCAAAATATATATTACACCTTATAGAGTCTCCTTTTATGAAAAATTAGGTAAACGCTATTACGATGGAAATTTCGAGACGTTATCAACTATTTTAGGTCAAGAATTAAATTTTGAAAAAGTACAAAACTTATTTTTGGGACAAAGTATTTTAGCTTTAAAAGCTAAAGATGTACAAACTACATGGCAACCTCCCAATATAATGTCTGTGAAGCCACAAAAAAAAATAGCTAATTTTGATCTTGAATTGCTGTTTTACTTGTTAAATGCAAAAGTGTTTAAGTACGAAATAAATAAACAAGGAGAATATTTAAATGTAGGCTATTTAAAATATCAGAAAATTGAAAATCAAGATTTTCCTGAAACAATGAAAATAGAAATAAAAAAAGCAAAGACAAATAGAACTATTGGAATGATTTTTAAGGGAGTAGAATTAGATAAAAAAATATCATTTCCATACACCATTCCTGAAGGATATACAAAATTTGAAATACGTAAGTAAGTATGGAATTCTTTAGAAGCTCAATAATTTGGACTCTGTTACTTATTAATATTTCTATATATGGGCAAAAAACACAGTCTCAGTTAGAAAAAGAGCGTAAGGAGCTTTCTGCAGAAATAGCTACTATAAGTACACTACGGAAAAAAGGAGTGTATAAACAGCGGTCGGCATTAGAAAAAGTAGAAAATTTAACACGACAAATTAAAGCCCTCGATAGATTAATTAAAGTAACCAATCAACAAGCTAATTATATTTCTAGAAAAATAAAAAATAATGAACACGAGGTTATTCAACTAAATATAGAAATAGAAAACCTAAAGAAAGAGTACTCAGCATTAATAAGAAAATCATATAAGAATAAATCTCAGCAAAATAGAGTGCTGTTTTTACTTTCTTCGGAGAGCTTTAAACAAGCTTACAAGAGAGTTCAATATATGAAGCAGTATGCTAACTATCGTAAACGTCAAGGAGAAGAAATAAAGGCTAAAAAAATCAAAATACAAGAATTAACCGAAGGGTTAAAAAAACAAAAAGAAATAAAAAAAGAGTTAATAGCGGGGAATAAAAAAGTGCAAGTACAGTTGAAAAAAGATAAAACAGAACAACAAGTACTTATTGCAGAAATTCAAAAAAATCAAAGAAAATATACTAAACAAATCAATAATCAACAACGAAAAGCAAGAGCTATTGATGGACAAATAAAGCGATTAATTAGAGAAGCGATTGCTAGAGCTAATAGGAGAGCAAAAAGAAAAACTAACACAAAAACTTTTGCATTAACAGCAGAATCAAAAGTATTGGCTGAAAATTTTACAAATAATAGAGGGAAGTTACCTTGGCCTGTAGTAAAAGGAAGTTTAATTAAACGCTTTGGAAAACAACCCCATCCAATTATTCCTAATATTATGATTAATAATAGTGGGGTAGATATAGAAACAGACGAAGGTGTTGTAGCCAGGTCTATTTTTGATGGAGAGGTTTCTACAGTGCAAGCTATAAAAGGAGCGGGTAAACTGGTACAGATTAGGCATGGAAATTTTATATCTACCTATTATAACGTAGAAAATATTAGCGTTAAAGAAGGAGATAAAATTACTACAAAGCAGCCTTTAGGAGTGGTTCATACCAACTCATCTACAGGTAGATCAATTTTGAAATTTTCTATTTTTAAAGAATCTAAATTTATAAATCCAGAAAAATGGATTTATAAATTAAAATAAAGTATCGATATCTTATCACTGCCGTCCGAAAGTTTTCACGATTGATATAAATTAAATTGTTAACTACTATAAGCAGATGTTTTCTTTAGTTTTTTATGGAAAATAAGTCCTGTTCGAAGTTTAAGACCGTTGCAAGGAATTTTCAAAAAAACACAGAATTCCTTATCTTTAAATATGGAATTAATATCTCAGCCTACTTTAGCCGATAGTATTTGTGATTTACGGACACGAAAAATAAAGAAGACTTTCTTCACCCAAATCAACAATTTAATTAACTGGGATTCTATCGACTA
>CALLUJ010000025.1 GCA_938011245.1 uncultured Aquimarina sp.
AGGTTTTACAAGTGAGGACAACCATGGCTTTCCAAGTAAAACCCATATAAATGGATATAATGGAGATTTTAGATATTTAAGGACTGATAAAAGTGGAGAACAATTACATATAGATAAAAATCCTAAAAAATTGGATATACAGAGGCAAGAAAAGTTTATTGATGCTCTATTTGGATTTGGTTGGAAAAGATTTTATAGTGTATACTTCAATAAAACTGAAATTTTGAAACTTTCAGATAAGTCTACTGGTCATCATCATCATTTACATACGAGAAGGCTAAAAGTTAACTTAAAAAATAAATAAATGATTCTTAAATTCCTTGTACCAGTATTGATGTTGACCTCTTGTAGGACTATAAATTCTCAAGAAAATAACCTTAAAATAAAGGATAGTATTTTAGATATTGTCAAAATGATTGAATATGAATATGATAATGATATTATGCTGGAGAAAAAGTATAAAAATTTGAAAAATGACGTATTTGTAGAAGTATTAGAAGATTTAGACAAAAACAACAGAACTTATTTTTACTCGTATGATGACACACGTGATAATTCAAATTTGCAATACAAACTATTTGTTAACAAAAATAATATATTGTTAATGTGCGTATTTGAAGCGAATAGCTATGATAAAATAAATCAAACTGTTAATAACGAGAAAAAAGACACATTGTATTTCAAAAGCAATAAAATCTATTTTTGGAAAAACAAAACTCCTTCAAAAAAGGAAATCTTAGCTAAAGAAAGTGAGATTTTGGCCATTAAAAGAGAAATTGACAGCGTACTGAATGAATAATAGGGTTTTGTAGCAAGTACCTCTACAAAAAACATTGACCGAAGTGGTAAGTGGGTTAGGCATCATCATCATTTACATATGAGAAGGCTAAAAGTTAACTTAAAAAATAAATAATGAAAATATTTTTTATAACATTATTAGTTTTTGTGGACTGTAAAAATATAGGGAATCAAACATCTATAGATTTATTAACAATTAAAGAATGGAATAAGATTTCAGAAAAAATTAAACCTGAACTTAAGTCAATTAGATATTCAAAATTTTTAGAACCTAATGGAGGTAAATCTTATGAACAAGATGATACTACATATTTCATAGAGGTTTTACAAGACATGAAAACAAATAAAAGAATAATTGACTACACAGAAAGTATATATATTGATAATATTAGATTCAACAAGAGCTTTAGATTTTTTCTTACTAGCGATAGAAAAATAATATTAATCACTACAGAAAAATCAAATCACAACAGTGAAATATCTAATGCTGGGCATGATATTAAAGATACGATTTTAGTAGATAAAAATAATATTAAATTTTGGAAAAGTAATCCAACTCCAACTTACAAAGAATTAAAAAAGAAAGAAAAAGAAATATCAAAAGTTAAGAATGCAATTGCTGAGTATACAAATTAAATAAACGTTTTGTAACAAGATTTATGATTTTATAGCTATCCCGAAGAGTAGCTATAAAATCATATATTTAACGCTACAGGTAATAATAGAAGTTACAAGAAATTTGAGACCAACTTGTCGAGAATTATGGTGCATTATGTATTGTAGGTATTAACAATGAAGGACTAACTGTGAATAGTTGTTATAGGAATCCACAAAGGAATAGAGACGTAGGTAGTGTTTTAATAAATAGCAATCATACAATTGGTCATGCAATGGATGTTACTGTTTTAGGTGCAAGGACTAGTCAAAAATGGATTCTATTAAATGATGCTGCGGAACAAATAGAAGGAGTAAATGGAATATGTGAAAATGGCCCTAAACAAGTTGCTTGCGGTTCATCCAATCAATCACACGTTCACTTAGCATGGTAAAAAATTATATATGAAAATTTCACTTTTATTATTTTGGATATTGATGGTTGGTTGCAAACAAACTATTCCAAAAGCTCCATTCGCTTCAAGAAAATTAGAGCATACTCAGATTAAAAAAAAAGATACTATTTTCTTAAACAAAACGAAGACTTCTTTAAACTTATTAGACAGTTTAACTAATTTCAAAATTTTTCAAATAGGAAACCAGCTTTATTTAAATGACCTAAAATTTGAGCCTTTTTATGGTTCAGATACTTCTAAAATTTCATTTAGCAAGTATTATGCTAAAGTAGAAGAATACGATTATAAAGGGATTGGTTCGTTTTATCTTTCTAAAAATTTAAAAACGATAATCGTAAACTTAAATTTTTGTTTCAGATCAAATGATCAAATTGAAAGTGTTATTAAAGGCTTTGAATTTATTGGTACAAGAATATATCCTATGGATGGAGGGGCTATAGACACATTAAAATATTACTGTAATAAAAATAACATAGTAGTATTACTTTTAACTAAAGCACTGTCTAATAAGAATATCCCTCCTAAGTGTAATATAAAAAAAGAGAACCCTATGTTTTTAAAAAAAATATACATCACAGAAAAGAATGGATTTAATAAAAACTTATTAGGGTTAGGGGCAAACTTATTTGTTAGAGATAATATATTCGAAAAGACCAAAAATAAATGCTTGTAAAAACAATATTTCAACAAATGGTTTAATAATTACTATAGAAATCCGAAAAAATAGAGCTGTAAGTATTGTACCTATTAATAGTAATCACATAATTGGACAGGCTATGGATATTGAAGGTTATTCTGACATTGTAAATGCTGTGTTTTTCAATTTAGTTATATACAACTTGACTAATGAAATAACTGACTGCCTTATTATTGATAGCCGATACAATTTTGAAATAGATTACTTTAAAAAAGTGAATGTAAATAACAATTGTGAAATAGAAGTTATTCATTATCAGAATAATCAGTTAGAAAAAAAATGTTTATTTAAAATATCAAATAAAGGAGCTTTTGAAGAAATTATTAATTAGTACCACAAAGCTCAAGACCTTACATACATCCCAATGCCTACGGAGCAGTTTTAGGAGCCATAGCACAAGTTGGATATTCCGATATTACAATTGTAGGTTTTACAAGTGAGGACAACCATGGCTTTCCAAGTAAAA
>CALLUJ010000026.1 GCA_938011245.1 uncultured Aquimarina sp.
AAAACGAAAAACAGCTTGAAGAAAATGTTTATAACCATATGAAGATGCTAACTCTAAATAGTGACAGAGTTGCTAAATATTTTAAGCATAAGGATATAAAATATGCAGCGTAAAAAAATCTATTTTTATTACCGTTGGGTTGATGAAATTGATAATGATTTTCTTCAAAACTACCTTAACGAGTTCTGCTATAAGTTTAATAGAAGATATTTTGGCAATCAAACCTTGGAAAGACTCATCATTGCTGGGGGGCAATCATCGATGGGATGAACTTTAGGTGTGCTTAAGGATAAGCATGATTATGAATAAAAAATAGTTGATTTTATTTCTTACAAATTTAACCTTATAGCTTCCGAATTAATACAAAATCTAAGTCCTGAAGGTGCTGGACCATCTGGAAAAACATGTCCTAAATGTGCATCGCAAATACTGCATGTAGTTTCTACTCTAACCATACCAAAGGAAATGTCTTTAATAAAATTAATTACATTTTCTTTTACAGGCTCTGTAAAACTAGGCCATCCAGAACTTGAATTAAACTTCCCTGAAGAATCGAAAAGAATTGTTTCACAACATATACAACTATACTTCCCTGTTTCAAAAATACTACATAGTTCTCCTGTATGTGCTCTTTCCGTTCCTTTTTCTCGTGTTATCCTATATTGTTCTTCTGTAAGTTCTTTTCGCCATTGTTCGTTTGTTTTCTCAACCCTACGATTTGGAATAGCGTTTCCGTGGTTTGTATATTTTATAACATCGTTCCAATTCATTTTTTACTTTTTTAAAATAACATTTATAATACCTTCTATTTTTTTACAACAATAAAGCCCCCGCTAAAACAGAGGCTTTAATTTTAAGGTTCATTTAATAAGTATATTTAAGCATCAAATATATCTTTAATATTTCGAAAACTTATTAGTAATTTTCTAGATTTTAAAAAAAACTATCTTTCAGATGTGTTTTCTGGAATAACCTCTAAGCCAACTCCTTTTGCTGCACGTAATACCGGATAATGTTGTGTGAATACAAAATCGTCTTTTGCACTGTTTGCATGACATCCATTACATTTATTTGTAGCAAATGGTGCCGATAGGGACTTCAAATTTTCGTTAGAAGGTGTAGTAAAACTAAAGTAAGCCCAATTTCCTGGTTCTTTAGCAAAATATTTGCTACTCTTAATAGTTGCTTCTAATCCAATAAATTCTCCCATAAAATAACCATTACCACTTACGGCTGCTTTAGTCCCTACACTTACTAATTCCTTTACCAAGATAGTTCCGTCTCTCCATTTTCCCGTAGCCTTGTATTGGTCGTAACTTACAGGGTCTATATATACATTATGAAATTCTGGAAAGGCTGCTTTCCCATTATTCATGTCGTTAGGAGTTAATGGGGTTCCTACATATACCCAGCTTCTATAATCTACCGGGCGCTCTAATTTATTCCCTTGCATTTTAAAATACGCTACTTCTTCGTATGACTGTTCTGCTTTACCACAAGATACAAGTCCCGATATAGCAGCTAGTAATGCCAATGCTTTAATTATTATTCTTTCCATTTATAATTGTTTTAACTAATTAGTAATTTTAATGTTGAAAAGGAAAAGCAGTTCTTACCATATCTCTATTTCCTACTTGGTGACAACTAATACATCCATTTACACCATTACCCATAGCAGCTATAGCGCTAGAGTCTTCTGCACTAGTAACTTCGTACCAAAACCATCCTAATCCCTCTTCAGAGCCATCTTGTGTTTTTACCATAACAGCCCAACCAGAAAGCTCTCCTTTCTTGTTAAACATTTCTTTTACAATACTTGCCCCCATAGGATGTTCATCTCTATTTGCTGCCAACGAACTTGCTATAATATCGTTCATAAACACTCTTACTGGTAACCCTATTTGCGTATGTGGTCCTGTAGATGAGTGTTTCTCTTTTTCGTAAGTTTTAAATTCTTTATATGCTCCCGATTTTAAATATGCAAATAAAGCTTCTTTTTCAAGTGGTATTCCTAAATCTAAATTTTCTGGTGTAGGAGCAGCGGGCTCCCATTCTCCAACAACTATAGTCTTAGGTCGTTCCGAACTGTTTTCTGGTACAACATTTTCTCCAACATTTTTTGCCGATCGAAGTATAGGGTAGTGCTGTGTAAATACAAAGTCGTCTTGTGCGTTTCCTGCATGACAGCTATTACATTGGTTTGTTTTAAACGCCGTTGCTACATCTTTTAACTTTTTTGATTTTGGATTTGTAAAACTAAAATAAGACCAATTTCCTGGCTCATTAGGAAAGAGTTTTTTACTTTTTATTGTAGCTTCTAATCCTATAAAATCCCCCATAAAATAGCCATTCCCACTTACGGCTGCTTTTGTTCCTACACTTACAAGTTCTTTTACTAGAATAGTCCCTTCTCTCCATTCTCCTGTAGATTTCCAATGTTTGTAACTCACAGGATCTATATATACATTATGAAATTCTGGAAAAGCTGCTTTTCCGTTATTCATATCGTTAGGAGTAGTTGGAGTTCCTACATACACCCATTTTCTATAATCTTTTGGACGAAGGAGCTTATTTCCTTCCATTGTAAAATATGAAATTTCTTCATAGGTAGATGTAGAATTATTGCAAGACATTAATACCCCAAGAAATACTGCTAATACGAGGATGCTTATTTTTTTCATTGTTTTTAATATGATATGATTGTGTGAATATGCTTAATAATTTTATTGTTTTTCCAAAAACTAGTAATTTTATGTTCTGTTAAATCGATACTTCCTCTTTGGTCTCTAGTAACCATAAATATTTGAAAGTTTAATGTTTCCTTCTCTGCTTTAATATTCTCAAGTTTATATTGTAAAACAGTAACTCTTTCTAAGTATTTACAAAAAGGAACAAGTGTTTTATGCTCCTTTTTCCTACTATTACTTCTAGTAATTTCGACAACAGTTTTTGATGTGAAATATTGAGATATCATTTCTGTCAAATTTCCCTTTCTTGCTTGGAAAATAAAACTATGGTATATTTCAATAAACCTCATTAGGCAAAATTACTAGAGTTAAACAGATAAGGGATGGACTTTTTTCTTTTTAAGAAAGAGTAAATAAATATTATTTTTACAATTAATTTAAACAGAAAACATCACCAATATCTAACCTAAGATTCTAAATAAATTAATGTTGATTGTATTAAAGAAGATAGAATTCGTTAAAAAACAATTACACGCAGCATAAAAAACACGGCTCGTTGTTATTAAAACAATTTTAATTAGTAAGCTTTATTATAAATATTATACAATATTCCCCTCAATAACACCTTAACTATTTGATTAACAATATACAATAAATTTTAATTCATATTTTACATAAAGAAAAAAGTCCATTCTTTTCATATTAATATTTCCTTTTTTAGAGGATTAAATCTCGCAAACTTATTCTAGTAATTATTATGGAAATGAAAAAAACAAAAAAAGGTTTACTAACAAAAATTATTATAGTATTATTGGTCTTTAGCTTTGGTATAATTCAATTTTACAGACCCAATAAAAACATTCAAAAAGACCCTACATCTAATGATTTTTTAATTGCTGAAAAAGCTCCAGAACACATTTCGAATCTTTTTAAAAATTCCTGTTACAATTGTCACTCTAATAAAACAAATTATTATTGGTACGACCAAATTAATCCTGCTGCTTGGTATGTTGACGACCATATTACAGAAGCTAAAAAAGAACTCAATTTTTCCGTTTGGAAAAACACAGATTACAGAACAAAAAGGGTACATCTGTCAAATATTATAACGAACATCAACGAAGAAAAAATGCCTATTCCTTCATATACTTTTATGCATCCAGAAGCTAAATTATCTAAAGTAGAAGTTGAACAGATAATTGAATGGATTGGTTCTATAGAGGTTAAGTAAGTTTGGTATATTTTATTCTAAATTCTTTGGTAGTTATTCCTACATTCTTTTTAAAAAACCTAGAAAAATATGCCGGATCATTAAAACCGACATCAAAACAAATAATTTTAACACTCTTATCTGTAAATATTAATTGCCTCTTAACTTCAACTAATATTCTATTTTTAATAAAAGAATGTGGGTTTAAAAGCCCTTCTTTATAAAACTTTTCTGTAATTTTTTTAGAATTTACTTCTAAAAGCTTAGCATAAAACGATATTTGATGGTACATCGTATAATGTTCGTGTACAAAGCTTACAAAAGAGTACACTAACGATAACTTATTATTACTATTAGGATCAACATACGTAGGACTTATTTTAAAAATTAATTCCATAATAGAGAATACTTTTTTGTTCCACTCTATATGTTTTTCGCTTATTAAAGAATTTATATTTTTTACATATGCTCTAATTTTCTTGTACTGCAACGCTGTTAATGAAAATATTTTATTAATATTACCGTAAGCATTATTAAATCCCAAAATTTTTCTAAGACTAGATGTTTTATCAAAAGAAATTACCCAGGCATCTTTACTGTAATTACAAGCTTTAAAAATTTCGCCCGGGCATAGAAATAAAATATTATATTCTGAACCTTTTACACAATCAAAATTAATTTCCACATCTCCTTTATTCTCCAGTATAATAATTGAAAATCTATCGACATCGCATACTACAAATGAACAATCTATAAATGATTCTACTTTTACTTTGTCATTATCCTTAAAGGACTTACTATTAATTAAACCTGAAAACATATTTTATACGTGCTAGAACACAAATATATTTTTAAAGTTATTTTAACATAATGGACATTCTTCTTTAAGTATTGAACATTTTTCTTTTATAAATTAGTTAATTGTTTTTAAAACTATTTATCTCGAACCAAGTAATAGACGTATTCAACTTTTTTAAGAAGAAAACTAGAGATTATTTTAGAATGTTAATTTTAAGCATTCATTCGTTCTGAATCTAATTTTATAAAAATAAACACTAGTACGGTAAAACCCCATAGTCCTGAACCTCCATAACTAAAAAAAGGCAATGGTATTCCTACTGTAGGTAATAGGCCTGTAACCATACCTACATTTACAAAAAAATGCATAAATACAATACTAGCTACGGAATACCCATAAACACGACTAAATTGCTTTTTCTGTCGTTCTGCTAAATAAAGTATCCTAAGTATAAATATGGAAAAAACCAGGATAACTAAAAAACTTCCTATAAAACCCCATTCTTCGCCTACAGTACTAAAAATGTAATCGGTATGTTGCTCTGGCACAAAATTACCTTTCGTTTGTGTTCCTTTAGTCCAACCTTTCCCTAACCATCCTCCGTTTCCTATAGCTATCTCGCTTTGATTGGTATTGTACCCTATTCCTTTAGCATCTACTTCTTTCCCTAAAACAATATTAAATCGATCTCTATGGTGTTGTTTAAACACTTTATAAAACACAAAGTCTACAGAAAAACTTAGTGCACTTATTCCAATTATTCCTAATAGAACATATTTTAGTACTCCTTTTTTATTCTTATTAAACAAATAAATCAAAATTCCTAAAGCTAAAGCTAGAATAAATAGAAATACAGAACCCAACACAAGGGTCAAAATAAAAATAGTTATTGCTCCAAACCCTATAGAAAGATATAAACTAGTTACACCTTCTCTATATAGTGGAAAAATCATAGCAGCATATACAATCGCACTTCCTGCGTCGGGTTGTGTTAAAATTAAAAATGCAGGTATTAAAATAATTACAAAAGCTTTTAGTTGATCTTTCCATTTGGCAATATTAGTTTGCAAGTCGCTTATGTACATGGCTAAAGCAAGGGCTGTTGCTGCTTTAGCAAATTCTGATGGTTGCAAACTCACAGGACCAAAAACATACCAAGAAGTTGCTCCCGAAATGGTTTTTCCAAATAAATGTAACCCTGTTAAGGATAACATTGAAAACACAAAAATTAATCCTGCAAAACGCTCAAAAAATTTACTTTCTATGGCTAATGTGAAAATAATTAAAACAATACTTAATCCTATCCATAAAGCTTGTTTTCCATAAGGTTGACTTATATCGAATACCGACTCAATGGAGTCTCCCATGGATGACGATATAATATTTACCCATCCAAATAATACTAAAAGTACATAAAGAAATACACTTAGCCAATCTATAGAGCTCACATTAGATGGTTTCATTCTTATTGGTTAATCTTAAAAGGTTTACCACTATAAGGTTTAGCATACTCTTCTTGTAAATCGTGAGTTAACACCCAATCTTCTAAATGCTTCATCGTAATTTTTCCTTTTAAATATTTCTCAATCATTAAACTAGCTATTCTACCTGCATATCTTGCACCCCAATATCCGTTTTCTACAAAAACAGCTAAGGCTATTTTAGGGTTTTCTTTAGGTGCAAAAGCAATAAAAATAGAATGATCTGTTAATTGGGTTCTTTTTCCATTAATTTTAGTGAAATTTTCCGAAGTACCTGTTTTTCCACAAATAGTTATATCTGGCACTTGCAAAAAGTAGGCTGTACCCTTTGTAAATACTTGTTCCATGCCGTCAATAACTTTTTCGAAGTGTATAGAATCTATTGTTGTTTTTCTTTTTTCTATAAATCTAACATCTATATTTGGTTTACCATCTAATGCTTTTAAAACATGTGGAGTATAATAGTACCCTCTATTAGCAATTGCTGCAGTCATGTTCGCTAATTGTATAGGTGTTGTAATTACTTCTCCTTGTCCTATGGCGTTTGACAAGGTAGTAACTCCTCTCCAATTCTTTTGTGGGTATATTTTATCGTAATAATCTGCTGTAGGGATTCTACCTGGGCCTCCTATTGGCAAATCGTATCCTAAAAAACCCCCTAAACCAAAACTTCTAAGGTGATTTCTCCAACGGGTAATTCCCTCTCTAGGCGTATCGTATTTTTCAATTATTTTTCTATAGACCTGTGCAAAATAAGCATTACAGGACACCGCAATTCCTTCTTTCAATTTCAAAGGACTGGCATGCACATGACAACCCATTTTCCTATTTCGACCGTAGTAATACCCATGCTGACAATGGAAACGATCATTTTCGGTTATTACATTTTCTTGTAATGCTATAAGTGCATTAATAGTTTTAAAAGGAGACCCTGGTGGGTATTGTGCTAAAAGTCCTCTATCAAAAAGGGGTTTTGAAATAGAGTCGTAATGCATTTTAGTAAAATTTGGAGAGCGTTTTCTTCCAACCAATAAATCTGGATCGTAACTTGGCGCTGTAACTAGTGTCAAAATTTCTCCTGTAGAAGGTTCAATTGCCACTATCCCTCCTCTTTTATTTTGCATTAATTTTTCTCCATATTCTTGTAAATCAATATCTATTGTTAAGGTTAAATCTTTTCCTCTTACGGCAAGTGTATCAATTTTTCCAGATTTATAAGATCCTATTTCTCGATTAAATCGATCTTTTTGAAAATACTTAACTCCTTTTATTCCTCGCAAAATAGAGTCGTATTGTCCCTCTACTCCTTGTAAACCAATTAAATCTCCCGATTTAAACTTAGGTTTTTTCTTAAGTATATAATCATTAACCTCACTAATGTAACCTAATATATTAGAAGCACTTTTTGTATTATAGTCTCTTAAAGATCGTTTTTGAATATGAAACCCTTCATATTTATACATTTTTTCTTGTAAATATGCATATTCCCCTTTAGTAAGTTGTGGAACAATTACATAAGGCAAACGAGTAGAATAATTTTTGGCCTTTGTTAATTGCTTTTTTAGCTTTTCTTTAGTAATATGAAGTATCGAACAAAATTCTACAGTATCGAAAGGCTTTAATTCTTTCATAATTACCATAACGTCGTAAGATGGTTGATTGGCAACTAACAATTTTCCATTACGATCAAAAATATAACCTCGCTGTGGTATCTCGTATTTAATTTTTAGCGCATTATTAATAGATAAACTAGCGTAACTATCGTTAATAACCTGCAAATAAAAAAGGCGCGCGGTAAAACCCAACCCTACCAATAATACCAATATAATTAATAATAATCTGCGCATTATAGTTATCTATTAAGATTTGTTTTTTTGAGTTAATCCAAAAAAAAGTAATACACAGATTGATGTAAATAGTGCAGAAAACACAATTTGTTTTATTATAAAAAAGATATGGGACCAACTAAATACTTCCAAACTAAATAATATAATATGATGCAATAGGGTACCTACCAAAACATAAACAATCATGCCTTTTAATTCTATATCTGCAAATTTCAAACTTTGGTTTTCATAACTTAAACCAAAACTGGATACTAGTATTAAAGGTCTTGCATAAGCTAACACTAAACAAGCTGCTGCATGCGCTCCTCCTGTATTTTGGGACATGTCTAATACTAATCCAAAAATGAAACTTATACTAAGTAACGCTAACTTATCCAATTTTAAAGGTAACAGCAATACAAACAGAATACAAGGATAAGGGTTTGCATTACTCAAAAAACTTAATGATACATGGTTAAAAACCAATATCTGGAACACTATAAGTATAATGAATCTAACGCTATTTCCAATAAAGTTATTATTCATCTAAACTAGTTTCCAATTCTTTTATTTTTTGTGCTTCTGTATTTTCAATTACTTGCACAAAACCTACATTTGTCATATCATTAAACAACTTAACATTCACTGTAAAGTAATTTTGGTTCTGATCTAGTAAAAAATCCTTAACCTCTCCTATTAAAACTCCTTTTGGAAAAATAGTTGAACGTCCACCTGTAATTATAGTATCTCCTTTTTTTAAGGGTGCTAGCCTTGGAATATCCGTTAATTGGACAATACTAGAATTTTCACCATTCCATATTAAAGATCCAAAGTGATTTGTATTTTTTAATTGTGCATTAATCCGCGAATTTTCATTTAATATAGAAATTACTTTGGCATACTTACCCGATACTTTTTCTACAATCCCAACAACACCCAGGTCTGTAATTACTCCCATATCTGGAACTATAGTATCATTTCTTCCTTTATTAAGCGTTAAGTAATTTTTTTTTTTGTGGTATGTACTATTTATTACTTGGGCTGCTACGTATTTAAATTTGAATCCTACAGAATCTAATTGTTTTTGTTGTACAAACTGAGTTCTTAACGTATCGTCTTCGAAGGCTCTTAATAGTTCTTTTAATTGGGTATTTTCTTCTAACAGACGTTTGTTGTAACTTTTTAATCCGAAATAACTTGTAACTGAATTTCTCGCATTAAACAAACCTCCCGATATATAATTTGTAGAACTAATAAATTTGTTAGAGTGGTAGTTATGGGACTGAACCGTTAATGCTAAAGCAAGCAGTAATAAAAACAGAAACCATAAGGTATTTCTACTTTTTATTAAAAAGTTTATTATCTGCTGCATTGTCTAGCACACTTACTTAATTAATACACTTTTATAACGCTCTAAATTTTTTAGTGTAATCCCTGTCCCTCTTACTACAGCTCGTAATGGATCTTCAGCTATATAAACTGGTAAATCTGTTTTTTGTGATAATCGTTTATCTAAACCTCTCAACATAGACCCTCCTCCTGCTAAATAAATACCTGTATTATATATATCTGCTGCTAATTCTGGAGGGGTTTGTGACAAGGTTTCCATAACACCGTCCTCTATACGTAAAATAGATTTATCTAATGCTTTCGCTATCTCCCTATAGGAAATTTGTACTTGTTTTGGCTTTCCCGTAAGTAAGTCCCTTCCTTGGACACTCATTTCTTCTGGAGGGGTTTCTAAATCTTCTGTAGCTGCTCCAATTTGTATTTTCACTTTCTCTGCAGTACGCTCTCCTACATATAAATTATGTTGGGTACGCATATAGTAAATAATATCATTGGTAAATACATCCCCCGCAATTTTAACCGATTTATCACATACAATTCCTCCCAAGGCAATCACGGCAATTTCTGTAGTACCACCCCCAATATCTACAATCATATTCCCTTTGGGTTGCATAATATCTACTCCAATACCTATAGCCGCTGCCATAGGTTCGTGTATAAGATATACTTCTTTACCATTTACACGCTCTGCACTTTCTCGTACCGCTCGCATCTCTACTTCTGTAATTCCAGAAGGGATACAGATAACCATCCTCATGGCTGGTTTAATCCACTTTTTCTTAAGTGCTGGAATATCTTTTATAAAGCGATTAATCATTTCCTCACTCGCAGCAAAATCTGCAATTACACCATCTTTTAACGGTCTAATTGTTTTAATGTTTTCGTGCGTTTTCCCTTGCATCATAGCTGCTTCTTTACCAACAGCCCTTACTTTACCGGTACTCCTATCAAGAGCAACAATAGAAGGACTATCTACTACTACTTTATCATTATGAATAATTAAAGTGTTTGCAGTACCTAAATCAATTGCAATTTCTTCCGTTAAAAAATCAAAAAAACCCATAAAATAAAAGTAAGGAAGGAATATCCAGTTAAATAGTTGACCTTAAATGTAAGAAAATTAAAGATACTTCTGTTTATTTTTTGGACTAAGATTTATAATTAATCTATAATCCGTTAAAAAAACAGAAATATAACTTAAAAAATATTTTTAATGTTTGAAATGACGCGTACCTGTCATTACCATAGCCATTTCATTAGCATCACAATAATCGATACTTAATTGATCCTTTATAGATCCTCCTGGTTGAATAACTGCCGAAATCCCTGCATTATCTGCCAACTCCACACAATCTGGAAAAGGAAAAAATGCATCGCTTGCCATTACAGCTCCTTTTAAATTAAATTTAAATGCTTGTGCTTTTTCTATGGACTGTCTTAACGCATCTACACGAGAGGTTTGTCCTGTACCACTAGCTAATAATTGATTGTTTTTTGCAAAAACAATCGTATTTGACTTTGTGTGTTTACATATTTTAGAAGCAAATAACAGGTCTGAAATTTCTTGAGTTGTAGGTGTCTTTTTTGTAACCGTAGTTAAATCGGATTCTGCATCTGTAATTCCATCTTTATCTTGTACCAATAGCCCGTTTAAACAAGTTCGTACATTTTCTACTGGCAATGCAACATCATTTTGTATTAGAATAATTCTATTTTTCTTTCCTTTTAATATTTCTAATGCATCTTCATTATAAGCTGGGGCAATTACTACTTCGCAAAACAATTGATGAATTTCTTCTGCTGTAGCTTTATCTATAATTGTGTTACTTACTAAAACTCCTCCAAAAGCAGAAACGGGATCTCCTGCTAAGGCATCTACATAAGCTTGTTTAATGGTATTTCTTTGTGCTAAACCACAAGCATTGTTATGCTTCAAAATTGCAAACGTAGGAGCCTCTCCTTTAAACTCATTCATTAAGTTTACCGCTCCATCTACATCTAACAAATTATTATATGATAATTCTTTTCCGTGTAATTTTTTAAACATCGCATCAAAATCACCAAAAAATGTTCCTTTTTGGTGTGGGTTTTCTCCATAGCGTAATGTTTTTCCTTCAGTAATACTTGCTTTATAAACAATCTCTTCTTTTTCTTCTGAATTGAAATAATTGAAGATAGCTGTATCGTAATGTGAAGAAACATTAAATGCCTTAGCCGCAAAACGTTTACGGTCTTTTAAAGAAATAGTTCCGTTTCCTTTTGTAATAATTGACAAAAACTCTGCGTAATCGTCCACAGAAGCTACACAGGTAACATCGGCAAAATTTTTAGCTGCAGCACGAATTAATGAAATTCCTCCTATATCAATTTTTTCAATAATATCTTGTTCTGAAGCACCAGAGGCTACTGTTTTTTCAAATGGATATAAGTCTACAATAACTACATCTATTTGTGGAATATCGTACTCTACTATTTCTTTTACATCACTTTCTACATTTTGACGATTTAAAATCCCTCCAAACACCTTAGGATGTAATGTTTTTACTCTTCCCCCCAAAATAGAAGGGTAACTTGTAACCTCTTCTACTGGCACTACAGGTATTCCTAAATCTGCTATAAACTTTTCGGTTCCTCCTGTTGAATATATTGTTACTCCTTGTTCGTTTAATTTTTGAACGATCGGTGCTAGACCTTCTTTACTAAATACCGAAATTAAAGCCGATTTTACTGTTTTTATACTGCTCATGGGTTTGGAATAAAATTTAAAAATGCAAAATTAATTATTTGTTAGCGAACTACGAATTAATCATTATGTATTCTTCTTATAATTTTCGGCAAAGCCTAAAAATACAATTTTACTAGCATTTAAATAAACTAAGGTTTATGGCATCAATCATAATTAGTTAAAGATTAAAAAAGTTATTAATTTTCTATTAAGTATTTTACTAAAAGATTTACTCTACTTCTTCCTTTTTAAAGTTAAAACAAAGAACATAGCAGACTTTATAAACATATATAAAACTAAAATTCGTATTAACGATAATTAATATTTTAGACACCTATTCTTCAAACAATTAATAACTAAAACTACGTAACTATTATGTTTATATTATTCTTTTTTAAAAACAATGTTATCTCATTAGCTATTCCTTCCATTAATTTATTTGATGCACCGTTTGTTAATTGTCTTGTATGAATAACTAATTTAGGTGTTTTGTTGTTAGAGTAGTGAAGCCACATTTTATTTGATCTTGAATACAAAACTTCTTTATCAAACTTTACATCAAAAATCTTACACACTTCTCCTTGATAAGTTTCAATGTATGCATTATCTGAGGCCGTAATAACTATAACCGAAAAATTATTAATGTAATCACTTTTCCAAAAAAGTTCTTTCCTTTTATCCAATTCCACCTTGAAACCATCAAGTTGTTTTGCCTTATTAGTTGTTGGAGCAGCTAAATTACTAAGTTCTGTTGCAAATACATTTTCAACAAATGTTATTTCATATTCTTTTTTGTCTGATTCTATTTGGGTATTTTCTAGTATTAAATCATAAAGCTTTTGGTATTTTTGCCAAGTATGTCTAAAATTTTTAATGTTATCTTTTGGAATAAATCGAGCAGAATAGTCCTCATCTTTATTGAGCCAAGATTTTGCACTTCCGTAAGTTACTACTGAATTAGCTGAAATTCCTACTTCTTTACCTACAAATAAAATTTTAGCATTAGGATTTCCTAAACCTATATATTGGTTGTTTTCTATACTTTTTTTAACTAATTTATTAAATTCAACTGAGTATTTCATCGTATTTTATTTTTTGCAGATATAAATTAAAAAATAGTTTTTTTTAAAATGTAATTTAATTCTTAAACACAATAAAGAATCATCCACAAATTGTGTCCATAATACATTCAAAACTCTTATTTGGTAGTGTTCTATTTTAATAAAAAAACCGAAAGCAGTAGCTCTCGGTTTATAATTTAAAAAACTTAAGTATATGCTATTTATTATGATCTTTCTCTTCCTCCATCTAAATAATCTTGCAAATCTTTAAGCTCTTCCCACTTTCCTTCAAATGCTAAACCAGATTGTTTTGGCCAAGTAGATGGGTTATGAATTTCATAACGCTTTCCTCCACTATTTAAAACTTCTTGACAACGTTCTACAGAAGATTTGGAGAGTTGGTACCAAGTAGTTATACCATTATCGCTAAATAATTGAGAAATTTTTGGACCTATACCTTCAACTACTTTTAAATCGTCTGCTATAATTTTTTTACCCATAAACAATTTTGCAGCATTAGTATCAAAAATTAATTTAGGCTCCGAAATCTCCGTATCTGTAGCAAGAGTATTAACCGCTGAAGTTTTTGCTTTTTTATCGCTCTCTAAACAAGCTTCTAGGTCTGCGCGCAATTTATTATTTTGAGCTCTTATTAAATCTAAATCGTGCTCTCCTTTTTTACTGGATAAACAGGTATCCAAATCGATTTTTAATTTACTATTCTCGTTTTCTAACTCTTTAATACGACTATTCAAATCGTCATAATTACATTTCTTACGAAGTAAATAATGCAACAACCAACCCAAAAAAGCTGTAATTACAGGAATTATGATACACCAAATATTATTCATGACAATTATTTTTTTAATGTTAATTTTTATTTCAATGTTATTTCAACTCTCCTATTTTGCCTTCTTCCTTCCTCTGTTTCATTAGAAGCTATAGGCTTATCGGAACTTTTGCTTAGCGTACTAATTTTGGATCTATCAATTCCATTTTTAGCTAAATAATCTGCTATAAAACCTGCTCTAGATTTACCTAATTGCAAATTAGCATTATAATCTCCCGTACTGTCTGTGTGTCCTGTAACTAAAAGTTGTCCACTATCTGCCTTGTCTAAATACCTAGACAATTTTCCCATTTTTGCTCGTTGTGAATTACTCAAATGCAAAATGCTAGAATTGGTTTCAAAATTTAACTTTAATGGGTTTGCTATTATTTCCTTTCTTAACAAGGCTAATTCTGTTATTCTTTTAGAAGCTATATCTTCTGCACTATTAGACGTATTAAAATGATAATTAACAGGTCCATAATAAATGGTTTGATCTGGTATTAAATTGTCATTTAATTTCCCTAGTGTATTTAATTGCTTTGAAGAAATTCCTTTACTTACTAAATAATTTTTAACTGCATTGGCTCGTGCTATACCTAAATTTGAATAACCAGAAGGGTTTTTCTCTTTACTAGTATATAAACCTATAATATCTAACGTCTTTTCCTTATGAAGTTCTAGGTATGGTTTAAGCTTATCTATTTGCACATCTACTGTGTTAGACAAAGGTTTTAATACAGTGAAGCCATTTGCATTAAAATTAAAATGGTCATTCGTTTTTAAATTAAAATTGCCATTGGTATCGTCCAATATAAAAGAATTTCGCGTAGGTGCTTTAATTGCTGTTGGTTTACTTGCTATAGGTGTTATTGCAGGAGCTATATTCTCTGTTGAATTTACTTTTGTATTACCACAACAGTTACAACAAAAAAAATAATTCAAAATACCTCCAACAATCCCAACGAGTAACATCAGCAGAAAATGAAGTGTTCGTTTAGACATATAAGTTGCTATTGATTAGTTAATTACATCAATATACAAATTAAAATAATCTTATTTAATTGAACAATAACGAACCTAATGTTTTTTCGATAAAACAATCAAAAAAACCTTTAAAAAGCAACTACTTTAAATAATGCAAGAAAAACATTATCAATGTTTTACAAAATAAATTTTCTCAATACAAGCATCGGAGAATTAAACTCTTAGAGATTAAATTGAATTCCTTGAGCAAGTGGTAAATCTGTAGAATAATTTATTGTATTGGTTTGTCTACGCATATATGCCTTCCAAGCATCTGATCCTGACTCGCGACCTCCACCTGTTTCTTTTTCTCCTCCAAAAGCACCTCCTATTTCTGCTCCCGAAGTTCCTATGTTAACATTGGCTATACCGCAATCCGACCCTTGGGCGGATAAAAACAATTCGGATTCTCTAATACTCTGAGTTATTATTGTAGAAGACAAACCTTGTGAAACATTATTTTGTATAGCAATAGCATTTTCTACTTCTCCTGTATAGGGCAATATATAGAGTATAGGCGCGAACGTTTCTTTTTGAACTACCTCCATATTATTTTCTGCTAAATATACTGCTGGATAAACATAACATTTTTTTGACGTAGAGTCTCTGTCAACTATACTTCCTTCAATTACAGGTCTAGCTCCTTGTTTTTTAGCTTCTTTTAAAACATTTATGAATAATTTAACCGCATCGGTATCTATTAGTGGTCCTATATGGTTTTCTTGATTTAAAGGAGACCCTATTTTCAATTGGCTATATACTTCTTTAAGTTTTTGAGTTATTAAATCGAGTAAACTCTCGTGAACTATTAATCTTCGTGTAGTAGTACATCGTTGCCCTGCAGTCCCTATCGCTCCAAAAACAATAGCCGGTATCGTAATATTTAAATTTGCACTTGGCGTAACAATCATAGCATTATTACCTCCTAATTCTAATATTGTTTTTCCAAAACGTTCTGCTACTGCAACAGCAACACTCTTTCCCATTTTAGAAGAACCTGTTGCAGAGACTAAATTAATGTGCTTATCCTGTGCTATACGTTTTCCTAGTTGTTTATCACCAATTACCAAACAAGATATTGCTTTGGGAAGATTATTTTGTTCCAACACTTCTCCTATTATTTTTTGGCAAGCTATTGCACAAAGAGGTGTTTTTTCTGAAGGTTTCCAAATGCACGTATTTCCACAAATCCATGCCAATGCTACATTCCACGACCACACTGCCATTGGAAAATTAAATGCCGAGATAATACCTACCACTCCTAAAGGGTGATATTGTTCGTACATGCGATGCTCTGTCCGTTCGGAATGCATTGTATATCCGTATAATTGCCTTGAAAGCCCTACTGCAAATTCACAAATATCAATCATTTCTTGAACCTCTCCTTTTGCTTCTTGGAGGGATTTTCCCATTTCATAGGATAGCAACCAAGCTAAATCGTCTTTTTTTGTTCGCAATGCATCTCCAAACTGCCTAACCATATCTCCTCGCTTAGGAGCTGTTATGGTTTGCCAATACATCTGCGCACTCACAGCTTCTTTAACGACTTTCTTATATTGTTGTTTAGAGGTTAACTGTACATTGGCTATAGCTTCTCCATTAATTGGGGACCAACTTGTTATTATGTTAGCAGAAGAAAACCATTCGTTTCCTATAGCCGTTCCTTTTTCTATTGAAGTTATAGATAAGTTAGCCTGTACTGTTTGAAGCTTTTTATTCATCTAAAAATAAAATTAGAATTAATAAATTATTTATTCGATAACATTTTTGTGTATCTATCGGGATTATTAAGAATATTTTGAGCTTCTTTTACTTCTTCGCTATTCTTAATTTCGTACGTGTACAATCCTTCTCTATAGAAATAGCGTTTTACAATTTCTTTAATTAATATTTCTCTAATTTCTTTTCTCTGAGAGGTTAAAGCTTCTTTTTTAGCTTGACTTAAACGAGATTTTAAAGCCTTATATTCTTTAGATATTGATTTATCTAAGGTTTCTTTAGTTGCCACCGTTAATACATCTTCTAAAAGACTATCTGTTTTTGTTTTAAACTTAAAATTACTTTTCTTAACAAAATCCAAAAATGAATTATAATCGCTATCGGAAAACTTAAAGCCTTCTAATGTTTTAAATTGATGTTGATAATAGAAATTGGTTACAAAATCAAAAATAATACGTTCTTTTAATAAAGCTTTAGCAATTTCGCTACGTTTAGTTGCCTCTACTTCAATATCTGGAAAAACACCTCCTCCATCATATACGGTTCTACCGTTTCTGGTTTTAAAAGATTTATAATCAGACTCTTTAGTTCTCACAGGAACATTATCTGCGTTTCTATTCCAGTAATCTAAAGCTTGTATACATCTACCTGAAGGAATAAAGTATCTAGATGTTGTTATTTTTAAGCTTGTATTGTGTTTTAATGGGCGTTTATTTTGTACCAAACCTTTTCCAAAACTTCTAGCTCCTATTATTACTCCTCTATCTAAGTCCTGCATACTTCCCGATACAATTTCACTTGCAGAGGCACTTCTTCCATTTATTAAAACTACTAAGGGGATTTCTTTATCTAATACTTGATTCTTTGTTTTATACTCTTTTTTATGTTCATTAACCACCGATTCGGTATGTACTATTTTAAGTCCTTTTTCAACAAAAATATTACAAATTCTAACAGCCTCAATTAATAGACCTCCAGGGTTACCTCTCAAATCTAAAATTAATTTGTTTGCTCCTTCTGCTTTCAATTCTTTTAATGCTGCTATTATTTCTGAAGATGCTGTTTGGCTAAATCTAGAAAGTACAATATATCCTGTATTGTCGCTTAATAATTTATAGTAAGGCACTGCATTAACCTTTACCAAACTTCTATTTATAATTGTTTTTTGTTTTTTACCTTGCCTTATATATTCTAATATTACTTGTGTTCCTGCTTCTCCTTTTAATAAGTCTGCTGGCCTTCCTTCATAATTAGCTACTACAATATCGTCTATCTTAATTATTTCATCTCCTGCTTTTAAAC
Organism: uncultured Aquimarina sp.; assembly: GCA_938011245.1. Taxonomy (GTDB): domain Bacteria; phylum Bacteroidota; class Bacteroidia; order Flavobacteriales; family Flavobacteriaceae; genus Aquimarina. The sequence goes on from CALLUJ010000026.1 coordinate 18,016, forward strand.
CACTCTTCTCGGCAGGAAAATCTTTAAATGTTTCAGAAATAAATAATCGTATTTCTGTTTCTTCACCTTCGGGGTCATCTGTAAATATCGAGGCTCCTATTCCTACATATTTACCACTACTCCTTATTTTTGAAGCTACAATATCCTGCTCGGTCCAAAATTTAGTATAGGGATCTAATGTGTTAGTTATTGCAGTCATTGCTGTATTCATTAACGCTGCAGGGTTAGTTTCATCTACATAACTAATGTTTAATTGTTTAAAAAATGCCACAAAAATTTCGATTTGTTTTGCTACTTCAAAACCATCACTTTTAAAACTATAAATACCTATACTTAATAAGACAAAACTTATTATATAAATTAATTTACGCTTCATAATTACTTAATGTTTTTTGCCATTTATTCTCAATCTTATGAAATGCCTTTTCTAAATGCTCGTAACTAGGAAGTTCTTTGCCTAAGTATATAAACATTAGCAAAAATTGCGTTTCATCTAAAGTAAAAATATGTTTCTTTTTTCTAAAAACCTCTCTAGTTAAGCGTTTTATACGATTTCTTTGAACTGCTTGCTTAAAAAAACGCTTACTTACCGAAAAACCTACTTTAAATGATGTATCTAAATCTTCGGTACAATAGATTAAAAGTAATGGATATGCCTTTAAAGATTTCCCGTTTTTAAAAAGACTTTCTATCTGTTTTTTACTTTTCAATTTTAAAACTTTAGGCAGTTTTTCATTCATAACACAAAGATACTATACTTATGTGAGTTAATTATTTTTAACAATATCTATACTTTATGATAAATAGACAAATACGACAATCTAAAAATTGTATTTTTGCACTCTATTGTAATGTAACAAAATACAACATGGAAGTACAAGGAAAAGTAAAATTGGTCGGTCCAACAGAAACGGTTGGAAATAATGGGTTTAGAAAACGAGATATTGTAGTAACTACGGAGGAACAATACCCACAACATATTAGCGTACAATTTGTTCAAGACAAGTGTGATTTATTAAATGCTTATCAACCAGGAATGGATGTTAAAATTGGAATTAATCTAAGAGGTCGCGAATGGGTTTCCCCACAAGGCGAAACTAAATACTTTAATACCATTCAAGGATGGAGAATTGAATCTTTACAACCTGCTGCTCCCCAAGGAAGCAATGTCCCTCCTCCAATGCCTCCGTCCGATGCTTTTGAACCTGCAACAAATATAAATAGCGATCAAGAAGACGATTTACCTTTTTAAAGGTTATCAATTTAAGATACACAATCCACTTTTAATTCAAAAAAGTGGATTTTTTTATTTTTCAAATAAACTGCTCTTAAACGAACGTTAAAAAAACATATAAATAATTATATAATAGTATCTTAATCTTTTAATCAATATTTTATGGAAACATTTTTTGATGCTATTCGTCACAATAAAATAGAGCCAGTAACTACAATTTTAAAATTGAATCCAGAACTGTTAAATAAAAAAGACCAGAGAGGTTCTACTCCTATTTTACTAGCGTCTTATTTAGGACATAAAGAAATTACTCAGTTCCTGTTAACTTTACAACCCAATCTAGACCTTAAAGATGCTTCTGGAAACACTGCTTTAATGGGAGTAGCCTTTAAAGGTAATGTCGAAATTGCAAAATTATTAATTGAAGCAGGAGCTAGTATTGATGTTACTAATTCGCAAAACGCTACAGCACTTATATTTGCCTCTATTTTTGGGCATAAAGAAATTATAGAACTATTGGTAAAACATGGTGCTGATACCGCAATTAAAGATACTAGTGGGAATTCCGCAGCTCCTTTGGCAAAAAAACACGGTATTGATCTATAAAACCAATATAGACTGCCATATTTTGACAGCCTATTGATTACAAGTTATAATGGATTACTTAATTATTCCTAAAACTCTAAATCCACTACTAAGTCAAACTCATCATAAATAGCTTTGTCTGCTATTCCTTTAAAAAAGTTTTTAGACGCGTACTTAACTCCAAATCCAGTTCTATCTATTTTTAATGATGCTGTTGCTTTATTTCCATAAACAGAAATATCAAAAGTTACTGGATTTGTTTTCCCTTTAATGGTCATATTTGCCGTTACCGTAAAAGAATTTTTACCTTTTGGAGTTACATTAGTAAACACTAAAGTTGCTTCTGGAAATTTTTCTACATCAAAAAAATCTGCCGATTTTAAATGTCCTTCTAATTTACCTTTCCCTTTATCCGAAGAAATATCGGTAACATTAATACTAGACATATTAACCGTAAATGTTCCTCCGCTCAACTGATCTTCATTAAACGTAAGTGAACCCGATTTTAAGGCTATTGTTCCTGTGTGTGAGCCTGCAACTTTATAGCCTTTCCAAACTACACTACTTTTAGAAACTTTTACTTCTTTTTTTGTTCCCACTACTGTAAAAGAAAAAGCTAAAAGAGATACTAGTGCTAATCCTAAAATTTTGACTGAATTTTTCATGATATTAAATTTTACTGTATAATAGCATAAATCTCCTTAATTACCTTAAAATATTAAAATCTTAAATTAAAAAATTAAGTTAAATTCTTTTAATTTAAACTCTATAACTCTCATTAAAAATGCAAAACTGCACTACGCTTTACAATTGTATGCTAAACAAACTCCTATTACATAGCAATAAAAACACACACTTTAATTAATAGAAGACTACAAGAAAAAATAGATTAAAAACCGCATTTATACACGTTCACAATTAAATAGTAAATCAGTATTTTTGCAGCATATTAGAAAACGAACTGTATGAATATTTTAATTATTGGTGCTGGAGGAAGGGAGCACACTTTTGCTTATAAATTAGCACAGAGCAAACAATGCAACAAATTATTTGTAGCACCTGGTAATGCTGGTACTGAAACAATAGCTACCAATGTAAATATTGGAGTTACTGACTTTGAAAAAATTAAAGAACTCGTACTTACAGAATCAATTTCTATGGTAATAGTAGGGCCGGAGGTTCCTTTAGTTGAAGGGATCTACGATTACTTTAAAAAAGACCCTAAATTATCCGATGTTTCTGTAATTGGCCCATCTGCTGAGGCGGCACAATTAGAGGGAAGTAAAGAATATGCTAAAGAATTTTTAGTAAAACACAACATCCCTACTGCTGCCTATCAAAGTTTCACCTCTAAAACAGTAAACGAGGGGCATGCCTTTTTAGAAACGCTAAAAGCACCTTATGTATTAAAAGCAGATGGTTTGGCTGCTGGAAAAGGAGTTCTTATTCTTAATAATTTAGAAGAAGCAAAATCTGAACTTACAGACATGCTTACCAACGAAAAATTTGGAGCAGCAAGTGAAAAAGTAGTTATTGAAGAGTTTTTAGACGGTATAGAACTTAGTGTTTTTGTACTTACAGATGGTAAAAATTATATTACTTTACCAACTGCTAAAGACTATAAGCGCATTGGCGAAGGAGATACTGGTTTAAATACGGGTGGTATGGGAGCTATTTCTCCCGTGCCTTTTGCAGATGAAGCATTTATGCAAAAAATTGAAGAACAAATTGTAAAGCCTACTATTAATGGTATAATAAAAGATAAACTGGACTATAAAGGTTTTATTTTTATTGGCTTAATAAAAGTAGATGGCGAACCTAAGGTTATTGAATACAATGTACGTATGGGGGATCCAGAAACCGAAGCAGTACTTCCTAGGGTGAAAAACGATTTATTAGAAGTTTTTAAACACGTTTCTAACCAAACCTTAGATCAAGTAATATTAGACTTAGATCCAAGAACGGCTGTTACTGTAATGACCGTTGCTGGAGGGTACCCAGAGGCTTATAACAAAGGTTATGAAATAACAGGTGTTGACACTGTAGAAGACTCTATAGTATTCCAAGCAGGAACTACTACTAAAAATGACAAAATAGTAACTAATGGAGGAAGAGTATTAACTCTTACTTCTTTTGGTAACGATTTTGAAGAGGCACTTGCTGTTTCTTATAAAAACGTAAAGAAAATAAAATTTGAAGATATGTATTATCGTACAGATTTAGGTTTTGATTTATAATTAAATTTTAATTCTAAAATAAGATATAAGAGACTACAAATGTATTTATAGATTGTTTATTTCTATTCAAATCAGCAGTATATCACTTAAATTTGTAAAATCTAAAATATCAGAAAACCCTTGTAAATACGAGGGTTTTGTCGTAAATTAATGTAAATAAAAACCTAAAAAACAGCTATTCAGAGCTAAAAACGGGGTTTATCTTTTACATTATTTATGAAATTACAAAGAATAAGTGAGTTTTAACTCGAATTTTCGTTTTTATCAACTCAAGAAAATTTAGACTCCTTTTATAGTCGTTTTTTACAGAGTAATTTGGGTAAAATTTATTTATCTATTCCTTGGGATTCTCTAGTCGAAAGATTGAATATTAAAAAAAGCAATCGGGTTCTAAAATGATGTTTAGCCCTAAAGGTGGTCGCATAGTTTTAATGTTTTTAAAACATTACAGTTGTTGTTTAGACAAAAAATAGATAGAGCAACTCGTTTAAAGAGTAGCTTTGGTAAAGAAAAAGAATATTCCCACCTCAAAAAAATGAAAGCTAAAACAAAAGCTATCGAAATACTTTGAATATTTTTTGGCATTCATACTGCTAATGCACTAGAAATAGGCAGAAGGATACAACATAACCAAGCACAAATAGCAGCTTAAATTTTAAGAAACACCAAAAAAACAAGGAATTACTATGCTTTGTTAGTTAAAAAAGTAAACACTTTAGGAAAGTAGTGACCAAAAAAATGAGAATCCAAGATCTGAATTTATCAAATCTTAGATTTTCTATAAGTATCTTTATGAAATAGCCTTATTTTCTGAATGTACCTTTACATATTTATGAAAAAGAAAAACTTCTTACAAGAATGACTTTCTTAAGCTGTTTAAATATTCCTAAAGTATTAAAACAAAACTGCAATACCTCCTTTTAAACTCATTAATGTTCTTGGGTAATTATATTCTAAAAGTAACTCTATTGCTTTAATACTTCTTTTCTCTGTAGCACAAAGCACTACTAGTTCTTTATGATTAGGAATTTCTCCCATACGATCTTCTAATTCATCGAGGGGAATATGAATTCCTCCTACATTTTCATTTTCGAACTCGTTATATGTACGTACATCTAACAATAGATATTCTTCTTTGTGCTCTAAGTAATAATTGCCTTCTATTTGATTTACTTTTATAATATTTGTCTCTCCACAGAAAAACGCATAATCATCTTCTAATTTTAAAATAGAAATACTTGTATTCTTACTAAAATTTAAAATTTGTTGCTGTAAACTTAGAGCGTCAAAATATAATAATTTATTTACTAAAGAGTCTCCTATACCCGTAATTAGTTTTACAACCTCGTTAGCCTGAAAGCTTCCTATAATACCTGCTAACACTCCTAAAACTCCTACATCGGAACAATTAGGAACACTACCTTGCGTTGGAGGGGTTGGAAATAAACATCGATAGGTAGCACTACCATTATAATTAAATACAGATACTTGCCCTTGAAATTTAAATATTGACCCAAAAACCAAAGGCTTATTCGCCAACACACAAGCATCGTTTACCAAATAGCGGGTTGGAAAATTATCGGTTCCGTCGACAATAATATCAAATTGTTGAAACAATTCTACTGCATTTTCTTTGTCTAAAAAAAGATTAAACACTTCAAATTTTACAAACGGATTTAATTTTGAAAGTCGCTCTGCTGCTGTTGCAGCCTTAAAACTTCCAACATCTTCTATAGTATATAAAATTTGACGTTGTAAATTGCTTTGATCTACTTTATCTCCATCTATAACTCCAATAACTCCAACTCCTGCTGCGGTCAAATATTGTAATACAGGACAACCAAGCCCTCCCGCTCCAATAACCAATACTTTAGCTTTCTTAATTTTTAATTGACCTTTACTTCCTATTTGGTCTAAGATTAAATGGCGGTGATATTGCTTTTTTTCTTCTACAGTTAATGGGGTTATATTTTGCATATTACAAAACTAGAAAAATTCAGAAATAACTTAGCTATATATTCCTATGAGATTTTAAGTATTAAAGCAAAACACCTAATTAAATTTACTGAGTTATACATCTATTTTCTATAACTTATAGTCATAAATATAAGAGCCATGAGAGTTTTTGAAGATCAAAGTATTCTAAACTTTATAAAAGAACTACTAAACTATGATGCTTGTAAGGGATATTTAACTGAAATTAAATGGGCTGATGGCTTTAATTGCCTTAAGTGTGGAGGTAAAAAGGTTGTCTGAAATCAGGCTATAATTATCATTGTTATGGATGTAATCATGTTAAGAGCTCAACAGCCAATACCTTATTTCATAAAGTGAAATTTGGATTACATAAAGCTTTTTGTATTGTTTTTGAAATGAGTACTACCAGTAAAAGTGTTTCAAGCATTCAATGGGTAAGCGATTTGATTTACACCAAGGAACAGCATGGTATTTTATGCAAAAAGTACGTAAAGTAATGAAAAGTAGTGAGCAATTCCCATTAGCTAGCTTAGTACATGTTGATGAATTTACTATGGGAGGAAAAGAAGAAGCTAAGCTTGGAAGGAGTTATGATTCAAAAAAGAAAAAAGCTGTAATAGCAGTAGAATTAACGTCTGATAATAAGATAAAGCGAGCATATGTCAAATCTATTGATGATTATTCTGCTAAATCATTAACTCAATATTTAACGCTCATATAAATGAACACGCCAAAATAATTACAGATAAATGGAGGGGGTATGAACCTTAAAAAAAATTTATGATATTGAACAAAAATTAAGTAATCAAGGGAAAAAAATTAAGAAATTACACATTGTAATCATGCAACCTAAGTCTTGGATTAGAACAATTCCTTCACATGTTAGTAAATTTTATATACAAGGATATCTTGATGAATTTTGCTATAGATTAAATAGATCTCAAGCTAAACATTCTATTTTTCATAAAACCATACAAAGAATGGTTATAAATGAACCGATGTTTCACAAAAACATAACACAGAGCTTAAATGTATAACTCAGTAATTTTTTTTACTAAAAAAAACAGTGCGTTAATTTTTATAAAAATTAACGCACTATAAAAATCTTTTAAAAATAATACTTAAATTATCTTTCTATTTTTTTATAATTTTTTTAATCGCCATTTTTTGATCGCTAACTAAATGCATAAAATACATTCCCGATTCTATAGCATTAGCTTCAATTTGAACACTCATTACATCTTCTTTAATAGTCGTTTCGTAAACTACTCTTCCTTGTAAGTTTATCAATTTTACCGTTGCTCCTAATAAAGAATTAGTGTTTTCTATTGCAAATTCGTTATCAAACGGAGTTGGATATACTTGAACTTTTTCACTACCCTCTTCAACAATAGACTTAGATGCCTTAATTGATCTGATTCCCCATATTTGATTTTCATTATTTGCATTAAAATCCCAAATTTGTGCATTTGCATTTATTGCTCCATTTGCTCTATCTAATGCTTTAGTATCGCAATGTTGTGGGAATAAATTATAATTATTAGGCCCATTTTCAATTATTTTCCATCTTTTATGAGAATCTGCACTATCTGTCCAAGTAGCTACATTTGATCCGTCTTCACATTTAGCAAAAGGGACTTCTAAAAATCTATTACTTTTTAAATTTTTAATCGTGTAAATATTGTTCGAAATATGTGTAAATAACCATTGTTCTCTTCTGTATCCTTTAGCGTTAACCATTTTTCCATTATGGTTTTCCGAAGCTCTTGCAGATAATCTTTGATTTACTTGAGTTGACTCTAAATAATACGTCCCATTAGTTATTAATTGTCCTCTTCTTACAACTACGTTATCTACTTGATCTGCATCTAATGCTTCTCTCCAAGTGGTTCCTAATGGTCTAATATGAGTTTTATAAACATACCCACTACCCGCTTTTGGTGCCGATGGCAAATCAACCTTAATGGTTACGGTTCTTGAACCTCTATTCACTTCAACACTTTTTTGAGCTATCCAACCTTCGGCCGACCAAAACTCTACTACTACTTCTCTTTTTACAGAAGCACTGTACTTTACATCAAAGTTATAGGACTTTTTAGAATTAATTCTTAAACGTGGATTTTCAAACGATACACTATCATTATTTGTTACAGTTGAAGCATTACACGATTCTCCAGGAAGACCATAACAAATTCCATTGGGCCCTTCGTTAACATTCCAATTAGGGCCAGGAACCCAATTGTCTCCAAATTCGTAAGCACCAACATCTGGAGCATTACCTTTAAAACCATCGGTATATCCATTAATAACTCTTCCAAAATCTACTGCTTTAGATCCATTTTTTAATCTAAAATTATTATTTGAAAAATTAACAAAAGAAGTTCTATCTACTAGATTGTTTTGTTGGTTAGATTGTGGCTCCCAAGTAGCTTCACTTTCTTGATTTCCTCCTCGGTCAGATGATTCTCTATCCGTTATATTATTCCAAACTTTAACATTTTTAAATTGAGTTCCAGCTCTATGCCAAGCTCCCATGGTACCGCCTTCTGCCTTTACTAAAGTATTATTATATACATTAATATCTGTTGCATTCCAATTCATTTGAACAGCTGTCCATTCTACATTCCAAACAACGTTTCTATATACATTTACTTTTTCTGGATCAGGTCTCGAATCATTACCAGAGTCTAGATAAATACCCGCAGCTTTATTTAATTTACCTCTACCTTGAGCATCATGAAACCAATTATGGTGTATATCTATATTTAAATCCGAACCTATAACATAAATTAAACCACAATCATCTGCTATTAAATTACTTGTCGAAACATTGTTGTAAGCTACCTCTGTATTTTTACTTATTATTTGCATACCATCTCTACCTCCTCTACTTACGGTATTTCTTAATATTTTAGCATTTTTACCGTCTCTAGACATTATTGGTGCATCATACGATCCTAAAAAATTAAAATCGTGTACGTAATTATTCCTAACAATTCCATTATCTCCAGAATTCCAAACTCCTGTACCATCTCCAAAAGCAATCTCAGAATCTTCTATAATAGTATTTTGAGAACCATATTGAACATCCACAGCATTTGCACCCGAGTTAAAATTTGGTGTTATCCCTCTCGTCATACTACCATATAAAACCTTTACTCCTTTTAATCTATTTCCAACTCCTTGAATTTGTACGCTTCCTCCAAATAGTGCCATATTTTCTATTCGGATATAATTACGGCTTTTCAAATTAGCTGTCAATGGTCTTCTTGCCATTTGTACTTCTCCATTTCCTGGCTTTACCCCTCCTGGTAATTGAACATATAGCGTTTTTGTTTCGGTGTCAAAAAACCATTCATTTTCATAATCTAAAGCCTCTTTAATTCCTTCTAAAAAATAATCCCCTTTATCTCCTGGAGGATGTGCACTAATAATCCATCCTGCCGATTTAATCGCATCAAAATTAACTCTTCCAGAAGACTGACTTTTAATCCAAGCTCTCCATGTTGTCCACCCAGAGCCTGGTCTGTCTCCATAAAACATAATAGATCCTCCTTTGGACCAATTCCAATTTGGAATTTCTCTATCTGTTAAAAAAGCATCTCTAGATACTTCGTCTTGACTTCCCCCATCGTTTCTTAACGAGTTAAGTGTAAAACGATTTCCATCAATATTATTAGGCCACCTAGCTAAATCAAGTACTTTTGTACCTTTCATTACAAAATTACGTTGTCCTAAATCCCAGTCCAAGGTAGTTTTCCATCTGCCATCTCCATCCGAAGTCCAGCCATTAAGAGCCTGCATAGCTGTTACAATTACCCTCTCTTTTTGGTACCCTTTAAAAACAATAGGATTCCCATTTGTTCCCGAATTAGCTGGCTCTATAGTTTCTTCATAAACTCCTTCTCTAATATAAACAACATCTCCTGCCCTAGCAATACTAGCCGCTTTGCTTACAGTTAAGTAGGGTCTTTCAAACGTTCCTGGGTTAGAGTCTTTACCCAATTTTGATACATAAATGTCTTTCGCCTGAATAATTTGCGTTAAAAAGATTAAAAAAACAGACAAATATTTGCCTATCCTAAATTGAAAATTGTAATAATTTTTCATTGTTTTTGAGCCGTTTAATTTTTTGATTTGTTTAACGATAACGTATTATTATTTATAATTATTGTTAAATAAATTACAACACGGCTCAATTGTAACGAATTTTATTTATAAAAAACAAATAAACTTTAAACCTATAACACAATAAAACAATACTTTACAAGTATCTTTTTATTTTACAATAAATTGTGATAAATAATTAATTTTTTAATGAATTATTAAACTTATTGTCGATTTTTATAACCTTATTTCAATTATCACACTACAAATACACGAAAAAAACAATCGTAAATTATATAACTATATTATAACTGACCATATATATTCAAAATAAGGGTAGGGTTTTTTTATCTAAAAGGATTATAACATAAAAACAATTTTTTATGAAATACTTTTGCACACTAAGCTTACTCTTATTCTCTTTTTTAATTCAATCGCAAAACATTGTAATTAATGAATTGCAATCACAAAACATAAACACTTTACAGGAAAATTGTTTTAGAAATAAGTGTCCCGATTGGATTGAACTTTATAATACATCGACAAGTCCTATTGATATTGGAAACTACTTTTTAAGCGACGACAAAGATAATTTGACTAAATGGCAATTTCCTCCTGGAGGAATTTTAAACCCCAATAGTTACTTAATTGTATTTATGGAAAATGCAACAATTGAATTTTCTGACGCTACCGTTTCTTACAAAACAAACTTTAATTTATCGGGAGGAGAAACACTAACATTATCAGATGCTACCGAAACTATAATTCAGCAATTAGAACTGCCTACTATACAAAACGATTTTTCTTTTGGTAGATTAAGTGATGGTAACTACAGCATCCTAAGTATTCCTAGCCCTAGGGCTGCCAACTTAGATTCCGCAGCATATAACATTTTAGATAGTGATTTAACGGTTAGTGTTCCTTCTGGTATTTACCCTTCAAGTTTAACCGTAGAATTATCTTATTCTGGACCAGGGTCTATTTTTTATACTTTAGATGGTTCTTTACCTAACACTAGTAGCATCCCTTATACTGGATCCATAAACATCTCTAAAAATATTGTTTTAAAAGCCATTGTTATTGAAAACGCAAACTCTTTTAGCATCGTAGAAAATCGCTCCTATATTATAGGTGCTTCACACGATTTACCAATTGTATTACTAACTTCCGATAACTCTTCTAGGGATTCTAGAGATAAGGAAAGCATCGATGGTAGAGTGGAATTCAACTTTATAGAAACAGACGGTACTGCGGTAATTAATCAATATGCAAATTTTAGAGCTTCAGGAAAAACTTCACGGAATTTACCACAACTCAATGGAAAAGTAGAGGCTAGTAAAGAATTATATGGGGATGGCGATTTTGATTATAAAATGTATCCTTATAAAGATATTGAAGAATTTGATAGCTTTTTGTTAAGAAATGCTAGCCAAGATTGGTCTGAAACCCATATGAGAGATGCCCTAATAGCTAGGATATTAGGTAAAGATAATCTAACAGACTTTCCTTTCGAAGGCTATAGACCTGCTGTATTATATGTTAATGCTAAATACCAAGGAATTATTAATATAAGAGAAGATGATGATAACGCATATATAAAGCATAATTTTAACCTAGATAAAGGGGAATTTATAAAAGGTTTGGGTAATACTATAAGATTAGACATTCCATTACCATCAAACCGAAACGAGGTAAACCAATTGATTAACTTTAATAATTTCACCAATGCCAACTTTCTAATCAAATACACTCAATTAAACGAGTTTGGCTTTGGATGGTGGGAAGATCTTTCTAAAAAAACAGGACAACAGTATCATTATTTTATGCACGATTATGATGCTACTTTTGGGCTACTGGGCGAAGACCATGTTCCTTTAACAGGTCCTATGGATGTAAGCGCTTTTTTAGATCGAGAAATTAATAATAATGTCGTATATAAAAACGAAGCTTTACAATTTGTGGCCGCAGCCATAAACCATTTATACAATACAAATAGGGTAATCGGAATCTTGGATGAAATGGAGAGCGAGTTAGAAAATGAAATACCTGCACATGCTCTTGCCAATTCTCAATTAGCTATAGAACAAGATTACAATAGATTTAACACACCTCCTTTTGCTAATTTAAGGGAATGGAAAAGCAATGTTGCTTCACTTAGAAGAGATATCCTAGATCGTATAGATGCTGACATTTATAATAGGATACAAGCAGAATATAGTTTAGACACCCCTATACAGGTTAGCTATAATAGTTCTAATATTAACGAAGGCTTTATAAAAGTGCACGAAATAAAAGTACTAGAAGAAAATGCATCAGGAACCTATTTTAGTAATATTCCATTAAAGCTTTCTGCGGAAGCTTTGCCTGGTTTTAGATTTGTACGCTGGGAAGGAGATGCAGTAGGTACTACTACAGAAATAGCACCTGTATTTAGTACTAATGCAAGTGTTACTGCTATTTTTGAACCTATAAATTTCACACCAAATAACATCGTAATTAACGAAGTACAAAGTAGAAATGATGTTACTATTGCCGACGAAAACGGTGAATTTGATGATTGGATAGAAGTTTACAATCCAGATAATGTTCCTGTAAACTTAGCAAACTTCTATTTTTCGGATAATCCATCGGAACCTTTAAAATGGCAAATCCCAGATACAGACCCAACAAAAACAACAGTTCCTGCTAATGGATATTTATTATTATGGGCAGATAACGATTTAAGCCAAGGAGAAAATCACTTAGGGTTTCGTTTAGGAAGAACTGATGAAGTACTTATCACGTACCCAGATGCAACAACCCTAAAACAACGTATAGATTTTGTTGATGTTCCAAGAGACGCATCTTTTGGAGCTGAAACTGATGCTTCGTCTTCTTATATTGTTTTTAATGCCCCTACTCCTAATGCCTCTAATAACGGAACTGTATTAAGTATTGAAAGTCTAAATACTAATAATGGAACCTCTTTTTCTGTATATCCAAATCCAACTACTGCTACAGTTACTATTAACACTTCTAAAACAAATTTAAACAAGCCTTTAAACTGGAATGTTTTTTCGATAACAGGGAGTGCTGTTGCAGCAGGAAAAGGAGACACCATAAATATGGAAAATCTAGCTAGTGGATTGTACTTTATTACTATAAATAACGGTAAAACTATTAAAGTAGTTAAAGAATAATAGAATAAGATTTAGACGAATTTCACTTTAAAAAAATTACATTAGAAGAAATGGAAAGTGTTAAGTTAATGAACAGAATAGACACTAAATTTTGTATTCATAAAAAACATTTACCATTTCTTTTAAATAGTATATCAGATTATTATTATTATGCTTTAGAAATAGACAAAAGTCAATTAACGCCCTACAAGACCATTTATTTTGATACAAAAAACAGGGACTCTTACAAAGCACATCACAATGAAAAGCTAAATAGAATAAAACTTAGAAGACGTATATATTTAAAAACAAATACAAGTTTCTTCGAAATTAAGAAAAAGACTAATAAAGGTAGAACTATTAAACATAGCATTCTTACGGAAGTGTAATTATAACCCTGTCTCAGGGTTATAATTACACTTCCAAATTTGAATTTAAAAACACTATACACTTAAAAAATTCTTTAGAAAATAAATCCGCTACAAATTTATTAGGCATTAATCAACAAATTGCAACCTACGAGTTTGACTTAAAAAGACTTGTCTCTAAATTAAATAAGCTCTAAACAAGACTTAACTTACCACTTAACTCAAAAAGGAAATCTTATTATTTTAGTGCCTATATCTGGGACTATTTCTTTTCTTTTTAACACACGGTATAACGTAAATATCTTACCTCAAGAAAGCCCTTTAGTAACTATTACGCCAAACTCTGAAGCTTATTATGTGAAAGCTAATTTGCCCGAAAAAGATTTAATATATATCTAAAGATCAAGAAGCTATCCTAAAAGTCAATGCCTATTCCTATTTAAAATATGGAGGTTTAAAAGGTCGTATTAACTATGTATCTACGTCTGCGCTTCACAAAGACTTTTATTGTATTATCGATATTAAAGATTACAATCCAAACATTATTCTAAAGCAAGATTATAAAATTACAGGTAGTAGTATTATTGGGCAGCTAAGATTGTATGAATATTTATTTAAAATAATTTTTGACAAACTTTAATTAAAACTTTCCCAATCTTTCCAAACCACCTCAAAACCTTGTTGTTTTAGCATGGCTGCAACATTTTCGGTTGGGCGTTCGTCCGAAATTTCGAATTGTTCTAAACTTTGAGGTTCTACAACGTATCCCCCAGGATTAGTTTTGGATTCGGCACTAATAGAAGTTATTCCTAGTTTTACTACATTATTCCTAAACACCTCACTCTCTCGGGTAGACATCGAAAGTTCCACATCTTCGTCCAATAAACGAAAAGCGCAAATAGCTTGTACCAAATCGGGGTCGGTCATTTCTACTTTAGGCTCTAAACCTCCACTATGCGGACGCAATCTTGGAAAAGAAATAGAATATTTCGTTTTCCAATAGGTTTTTTGTAAATATCTTAAGTGTAAAGCCGTAAAAAAACTATCGGTACGCCAATCTTCAAGTCCAAATAAAGCTCCAAGTCCAATTTTGTGAACTCCTGCACGGCCTAATCGGTCGGGGGTTTCCAAGCGGTAATCGAAATTACTTTTCTTCCCTTTAGGATGATGTTTTTTATATTCGTCCTTATGATAAGTTTCTTGATACACTAAAACGGCATACAAACCACTTTCTACCAATGTTTCATAATCGGGCTGATCTAATGGCTGTACTTCTATAGTTATATTACTAAATTGTCCTCTAATAAGATCTATTGCATTTTTTATATATGAAACCCCTACCGTCTTATTGGCTTCTCCTGTTACTAATAAAATATGATCGTATCCTTTTTGCTTCAAGAAGCTAACTTCTTTTAATATTTCTTCATCTGTAAGCGTTCTTCTTGGTATTTTATTAGTCATACTAAACCCGCAATACGTGCAAATATTTTGACATTCGTTACTCAAATACATAGGCACATACATCTGCATCGTGTTCCCAAAACGTTTTTTAGTTAACGTACTGCTTATTTGTGCCATTTGCTCTAAAAATGGTCGTGCGGCGGGAGATATCAAGGCTTTAAAATCTTCCAAGTCTCTCTTAGAGTTAGATAATGCTCGCTCTACATCTATTGCTGTTTTAGCATAAATTTCTTGAGTAATTTGATCCCAATTATATTGATTAAAAGCTTCCAAAAAACTTTTTTGGATGTTGGGTATTGGGTGTTGAGTATCGGCTAAAGAACCTTTAACACTCTGTTTTAATTCTAATTTTATTAACTCTTTTCCCATTTAAATCTTTTTAAAATAATTAAAACCCAATATCTAACTAAGAAACGATGTTAATGGACTACTAGCTTCCGCATGTTGCTTTACTGGAGCTAATTTTGCTTCGTAAGCCATACGTCCCGCTTCTACAGCCATTTTAAAAGCCTTACCCATTTCTATAGGGTTTTGTGAAACTGCAATAGCTGTATTTACTAATACTGCATCGGCTCCAAGTTCCATTGCGTAAGCGGCGTGCGAAGGTGCTCCAATACCTGCATCTACAATTACTGGTACGTTACTTTGATCTATTATAATTTCTAAAAAATCCTGAGTTTTCAAGCCTTTATTACTTCCTATAGGTGCCCCCAAAGGCATAACACATTGGGTTCCTACTTCCTCTAATCGTTTACATAATACAGGATCGGCATGAATGTACGGCATAACCACAAATCCTAATTTTACAAGTTCTTCCGCTGCTTTTAAAGTCTCTATAGGATCGGGTAATAAATATTTTGGATCTGGGTGAATCTCTAATTTCACCCAATTAGTTTCTAAAGCTTCTCGAGCCATTTGCGCAGCAAAAACGGCTTCTTTAGCATCTCGAACACCAGAAGTGTTGGGTAACAAATGAATATGCGAATGTTTTAGATGTGATAAAATATCATCTTGCAAATTGCCAACCTCAACACGCTTTAAAGCTACAGTAACCAGCTCGCTTTCGGAAGTTAATATTGCTTTTTTCATTAGTGAGGATGCACTAAATTTTCCTGTACCCGTAAATAAGCGCGAATTAAATGTTTTATTGGCTATCTGTAATTTTTTCATAATTTTTTATTTAAAGGCTATCCCTTCTACCTTTTCTTTACTATATATTTTTTCCTAATAATTGTAAAACAATTTCTTTTCTACTTTGTTCGTTTTCGTTAGAAAGTAATCCCGAAACGGCTATTCCAGAAACACCTATACTAAGTAATTCTTTTACATCTTTAGTTTGTATTCCTCCAATAGCAATAATTGGGGTTGAGTATTCTTGTGCTTTTAACTGATTCACTATTTCCCGATAAACTTCTAATCCTAAAATAGGACTTAGTTTATCTTTTGTCTTCGTAAATCTGTAAGGACCTAAACCTATATAATCTACTCCATCTTCTATATGCTGTAAGCAATTGGTTAACGTATTTGCTGTTCCTCCAATAATAGCATTTACTCCCAGTTGCTTTCTCGCTTCTATAGGACTTGCATCGGTTAAACCTAAATGTACCCCATCGGCGTTAGATTCGGCAGCAATGCCTATATTGTCATTAACTATAAATACAGCTCCATAAGTATCACAAATTTTACGACATTTTTTTGCTGCTTCTAAATAGTCTATTAACGACACTTTTTTTAAACGTAGTTGTACCCATTTCACTCCTGATTTACATACATTTTCAATATTGATTAAATGATCTCCGATAGTTTTTCCTTGAGAAATGTATTGTAATTGGAATGGATTTGAAGCTTGAAAATTAAGGCTTGTCATTTGTTTATTTTTATAAATAGAAGTATCTCTTAACGATTCGTTAAGCACATTCCATCTTATATTTCTATCTATTAATTCCATTTAATACTCTTCAGAGTAAGCTCTTTTTTACTCATAACCTCTTAATTTAGACCTTCTATTTAATAAATCTTCCCAATAATTCTTTACTGCTTCCTAAGTACTTTTCAGTAAATTGCTTAGCTCGAAAGCCACTTTTTAATAATGGAAATCCTAGAGCAAGGTTTGCTGCTATGGCACTAGATAGGACACAACCGCTACCGTGTTTTGGGTATATGGGTTGTAGTTTCGGGTTTATAGGGTGTACTTTTCTTTCTTTTGTGTATAAATAATCTTTGCCTTTAGCTTCCTTGTTATGTCCTCCCTTTAAATACAGATTAGTTTTATTCGAAATATGTACAATGGTTTCTTCTATTTCCATCTTGGGAAATAACTGTTGAATTTCATCGTAGTTAGGGGTTAAAACTTCTGTTTTAGATAAAATATTGTCGAATAGTACTGTTTTAAAATCGGTTTGCTTATTACCATGAAAATCGAAATCTGTAGAGGCTTTTAATACTGGGTCTACTACAATTTTTATAGTAGGATTTAACAAATGAAGCAGTTCTAAAATTTCGCCTAAAATAGTCCAATTTTCAATAATTCCAATTTTTACCACATCTATAGTAAACCTACTAAACAATACGTTTATCTGTTTTTTAATTACCTTAATATCTGTCCAATGACACGCCACAAATTTGGCATCTGTTTGTATTGTATTTGCGGTACATACAAATAAACCTTGTGTTTTTAATTTTTCGAAAGTCTTACAATCGGCTAATAACCCTGCCCCACCAGATGGATCAAAGCCTGCTATACTAAGTATGTATGGTCTTTTTTTCATTAAATCTATTAACTGCTAGCCTTAAACTATCTATTTATTTTTTATTATTAACTAAATAATTCTGCTATACTTTCTTTAGATAAATTTTTCACAAAACTCTCATCGGTTTGAATAATATCGCTAGATAATTGCTTTTTATGTTCTTGATAATTAATTATTTTTTCTTCTACGGTGCCTTTACAAATCATTTTATAGGCCATTACTTTTTTGGTTTGCCCAATACGGTAACAACGATCAATAGCTTGTGCTTCTACTGCGGGGTTCCACCATGGGTCTACTAAATACACATAATCTGCAGCAGTTAAATTTAATCCAGTTCCTCCCGCTTTTAAGCTTATTAAAAACACTCTAACTTCATCATTATTTTGAAAATTATCTACTTTAGCTTGTCTATCTTTAGTTTTTCCATCTAAATATTCGTAAGTAATATTTTCTTTATCTAAAGCCGTTTTTACTAACGATAACATTTTTACAAACTGTGAAAACACTAATATTTTATGGCTTCCTGTTTTTTCGGAAATATGATTTATTAGTTCTTTAATCTTTATAGATTCGTCTGTATATTTTTCGTCGTCATTTAATAATTGTGGTGAATCGCATATTTGCCTTAGTTTGGTAAGCCCTTCTAACACGTACATTTTGGATTTTCCTATGCCGTCTTCATCAATTTTATTTAATAAATAATCTCGGTATTTATTTTTATAGGCATCGTATAGTTTTTGCTGTTCCTTATCCATCGTACAGTATAATACTTGCTCTGTCTTTTTAGGTAGTTCTGTAGCAACTTGTTCTTTGGTACGGCGAAGCATAAAAGGATTTATTAACTGTCTCAAATCGTTTGCTGCAGCAGTATCTTTGTTTTTATCTATAGGCGTGGCGTATTCTTTTTTAAAGTTAGCCATAGTACCTAAAAGACCTGGGTTTACAAAACTCATTTGTGCGTACAAATCGAACGTATTGTTTTCTATAGGTGTTCCTGTAAGTACTAATTTATTGTTAGCTTTTAATAAACGTACCGCCTTATAACGTTGCGAATTAGGGTTTTTTATGGCCTGAGACTCATCTAATATACAATAGTGAAAGGTATAGTCTTTTAAAAAATTAATGTCCCGCATAATAAGGCCGTAGGTGGTAAATACAAGGTCTACAGCATCAAATTTTTCTGTGTTTTTATCTCTTTTATTACCTGTATGAACAATATATTTAAGAGTTGGTGCAAACTTTTTAACCTCTTCTTGCCAATTAAAAATTAACGATGTTGGCAATATTATAAGCGTTGCACATTTGGGTTTTTTGGTATTTTTTAAGTGTTTTAAAAAACTAATAACTTGCAAGGTTTTCCCTAAACCCATATCGTCTGCTAAACAACCACCAAAATTGTAATCTTCTAAAAAATTAAGCCAATTAAGTCCTTCTTTTTGGTAATCTCTTAGTGTTGCTTTTAAACCTTTTGGTTTAGATACATTTTCTATTTCTTTAAATGTAGATAAACGGTTTTTTATTTGCTTATGTTTTATAACTATTTCGGATGTTGCATCTAAACTATCGTATAAGCTATCTATTACCGATAATTGGTATTTAGAAATACCTATAGCATCTTTTTTTACGTCGCCAGACCTAAATGCGGCACTATATTTATCCACCCATTCTTGAGGTAAAATACCTATACTGCCATCTTTTAATTGTATATAATTTTCTTTATTAATTATAGATTTTCGTATATCTTTTAAGTTAACTAATTGGTCTCCAAAAGTAATTTCAATTTCTACATCAAACCAATCTATTCCTGAGGTTGTATTAACATTAATTGAAGGTTTATTAAGGTTATATTTTGCCTTTGTCAAATTCTTATAACCATATACGTCTACATTATTTTCTTTTAGTATATCAAATGCATTTAAAAACCATAAATCGGAAATAAAATTTTCATTATCAATATAAAAGAATTGTTCGTCTTGTGAAGAAAAACTAGGGTGCAGGTTTTCTAATAATGCTAAATATTCTTTCTCTAAAGTTGTATTTCTATTAATTTCAAACGCAACATCATTTTCTGTAACAATTGCTTTTTGTAACGATTTTAAAGGGATTTGTTTTTCTTGATATTCTACTACAGGTTTAAGAATTATAACATCTTCTAACTCCGATAAATATAATTGCTTTTTTATAGAAGCTTCTACAGGGTCTTTTTTCTTATATTTTTTTATGTTATTTATAACTTCATAACGACTAGATATAGGTTCTATAAATTGCTGATTAAAGTTTTCGAAGTCGCTTTTTAGTATTCGTATTTCGGGTTTATTAAAAAACGTTAAAAATGTTTTTGTCTCGGCTAAAGACGGGTATTTATAGTATATATTTTTAAATTTAAAGAAATATATATTTTTATAATTTGCAGTATTAATACTTTTCGAAATTTGGTATTTACTTTTCGAAATTTGTATAAACGCTTTTAAAGTATAAAAATCGTCTTCTTCTACTATTTTAAAGAATAAACGAGGTATTTCAGTGCTTACTTTTATAGGATTTAACATGCGACGTAAAATCTTATCCTGATAGTAATCTTCGTTAAGTTCGTAAAGTAATACGTCTTCGTCTATTAGCTCTAGAAGTTTTTTTAGCTCAATAAATTCTCTCTTTTCAAAAGTAGTGTCTTCACCGTTTTTGTATGTATCTAAAGTATTTATAATAAATGTTTGTTTAGATATTTTGTGCTGTTTATCGCTTATGTAATTTTTGGAGTTTAATAAAATAGATTCAGAATTAATTTCTTCAATTTTAGAAACCATATCTGTTTTTTCTTTATTACTATTTCCTCGTATAGGCAATATTTGGATGTTGTGGTATTCTCCTATTTCTCCAAAAAGAAAAGCTAAACCAAATAATTTCTCTTTTTCTTTTTTCTTTTTGACTATAGGTATGACATCTTGAGTTATAGTAATTTCGTTAGAAAAATAATTGGAAATATGTTTAAGGTCTTCGTATTTACTTAAACGATTAATGCCTTCTATTTTGGGGGTAATTTGTACCCCATCTTGTTTTAAACCTAATGTAAAGTACTTTTTATAGTTTTCATCTTTTAAGCTAAAACCATATTCGTTTAACGCTTCTTCTTTTATTTTCTCTATTTCTGTTTCTGAATAAAAAAATACTGGAGCACATTCTTCTATATATTGTAAAGCTTGCGCTTGATGTTTGCATAATAGTTTGTTAGATGCTCTACAATTGCAAAGTAAACTTAATTTATCGTCTTGTTTTTTTACAATAACATCAAAAAAATCACGACTACCCCAATAATTATTCTTTAAAACGTGTAAATGAATATAATTATGATCTATGCGATTAGTACTCGTTTGACTTTCTACAAAATGAGATTCTCTATAAACTGTAGCCGATGCATTTAAGCGTATAAGTGTGTCGGCATCTTCGTTGTTATTTCGTATTATAACTATAGGGGCAGTGGTAGAATATTTAATTGTTTTAGTTGTCGTTTTTTCAAGCTTTGGTAAAACTATAGGTTCTTCTTTTTCTTCTTCGATTTCTATTACTTTTTCTGAAAAATAAGCTTCGGTTTCTATAGCTACTGCAACTTCATGCTTACAAACATTACCATGGTCAAAGGGACACGAACAATTACTTTTAATTGGGGTTTTTAAAAGACCCGAAAAGGTTACTATGTATGGAATTCCAGAAGACCCATTAACATTGGCTTCAAAATCATTTCCATTAACGTTAAAGTTTAAAGCTGTTACTTTGCAGTCTTTTGCTCTTTCCCTAATAATAGAAGTGGTATTAGAGTTTATATATTGCTTTAATCGCTTGTTAGTTATTGCCATAGTACTTTAATTTTTTTAAAATGCCTACAGGATTCTTATTATTCCATATTCCTCCTAAAATACCTACACCTTTAAAGCCACGTTTATTAAACGCTTTTAAGTTATCTATAGTTACTCCTCCCACACCTACAATTCGTTTATCAATATGGTTAACATCAAAACCACGACCTTTATACCCTTTTTTCGAAATAGACGAAAATACAGGACTTAAAAAATGATAATCAAATTCAAAATAGCAATTTATTAAAACCTTTGGTTCGTGAAATGAAGAGCTTATAGTTTTGCCGTACATATTAAGATTTTTAAAATACTGTCCTGGATTATCTATGTGCTGTTTACGTTTTTGCTCGGTAAAATGAATTCCTTTTAGATTATACTCATTAATTAATTCATGAAAATGATGCACTACAATTTTATTATGATATTGTTTATCTATTTTATCTAAATAGTTGCAATGCTCTTGATAATTTTTGTACGGTTTTCTTAAATGATAGTACTCCAAACCTTCTTGAAATAATTGATGTAGTATTTCAATTTCGTTAGGAATATCGTTTTCTGGTGCTATTACGATTATCATTTTCTATTTGTTTTCGTAACCTTGAATTTGTTTTAGGGTTTCACTACATGTCTCTTTTTAATATGATACTGAAACAAGTTTAGTATAGCATCTTACTGAGCTAGGGATCGCAACGACATCTTTTTATTTTTCTTAAAAGATGTAGTAGAAAGCTCGCCCACGCTTTTTTTAAGCGTGGGAACGCCCTAATTTTTATTTTATAGATAAACTTCCGATCCTTTTTCTTTAAATTCTTTAGATTTTTCTTCCATTCCTTTTTGTAAGACTTCATTATCGTCCGTAATTTTATTTTCGGCAGCAAAATCTCGTACTTCCTGAGAAATTTTCATAGAACAGAATTTTGGCCCACACATAGAACAGAAGTGCGCTACTTTGGCACCGTCTGCTGGTAAGGTTTCATCGTGGTATTCTAAAGCACGTTCAGGGTCTAATCCTAAGTTGAATTGGTCTTCCCAACGGAATTCAAAACGAGCCATACTTAAGGCATTATCCCTGTGTTGAGAACCTGGGTGTCCTTTTGCTAAATCGGCAGCATGTGCCGCTAGTTTATAAGTAACAACACCTACACGTACATCTTCTTTGTTAGGCAATCCTAAGTGTTCTTTTGGAGTTACATAACATAACATAGCACATCCGTACCAACCAATCATAGCAGCACCAATACCAGAAGTAATGTGGTCGTAACCTGGAGCAATATCTGTGGTTAAAGGCCCTAAGGTATAGAAAGGAGCTTCGTCACAAACTTCAATTTGCTTTTCCATGTTTTCTTTAATCATGTGCATTGGCACGTGACCAGGCCCTTCAATAAAACATTGTACTTCGTGCTTACGAGCAATTTGAGTTAACTCTCCTAATGTTTCTAATTCTGCAAACTGAGCTTCATCATTCGCATCGGCAACAGATCCTGGACGCAATCCATCTCCTAAAGAAAAGGCAACATCGTAAGATTTTAAGATTTCACAAATTTCCTCAAAATGCGTGTATAAGAAACTTTCTTTGTGATGTGCCAAACACCATTTTGCCATAATAGAACCTCCACGAGATACAATACCAGTTACACGTTTCGCAGTCATTGGTACGTAACGTAACAATACTCCGGCGTGAATAGTAAAGTAATCTACTCCTTGCTCTGCTTGCTCAATTAACGTATCACGGAAAATTTCCCAAGTAAGGTCTTCTGCAACACCGTTTACTTTTTCTAAAGCTTGATAAATAGGTACGGTACCAATGGGTACTGGAGAGTTACGTACAATCCACTCACGAGTTTCGTGAATATTTTGTCCTGTAGATAAATCCATAATGTTATCTGCTCCCCAACGACAAGCCCATACTGCTTTTTCTACTTCTTCTTCTATAGATGATGTAGTAGCAGAGTTCCCAATGTTTGCGTTTATTTTTACTAAGAAGTTTCTACCTAAAATCATAGGTTCTGCCTCTGGGTGGTTAATGTTGGATGGTATTACTGCACGACCTCTAGCTACTTCTTCACGTACAAATTCAGGGGTGATTTTTGCAGGAATAGAAGCTCCAAAATGTTCTCCTGGATGTTGCTTTCTAATTTCAGTCATTTCATCAATACGCTGATTTTCACGAATGGCGATATATTCCATTTCTGGAGTAATAATTCCTTTTTTAGCGTAGTGTAACTGGGTAACGTTTTGTCCTTTTTTAGCACGTTTTGGTTTGTGTTTTAAATCAAAACGCATGTGGTCTAAACTTTTATCGTTCAAACGCTCGTTACAGTATTCAGAAGAAAAAGCGTCTAACTCTTCTACATCTCCACGGTCTAAAATCCACTGCTCTCTAATTCTTTCAATACCATTGTGTACATTAATTTCTTTGTTAGGATCTGTGTAAGGTCCAGAAGTATCGTAAACGGTAACAGGTTCGTTTGGTGTTTTCTTTTTAGTTAACGAATCTGTAGTATCGCTCAAAGAAATTTCACGCATTGCCACTTTAATTTGTGGATGTATTTTTCCCTGTACATAAATCTTTTTAGAGTTAGGGAATGGTTTTCTTGTAATTTGTCCTTCCTTTGGTGCAGTGTCTTTATTTTTCATTTTTTTAGAAGTATTAGACACAGAATACAAAGTATAAGGAGTTTGATTCTGTGCTTATGATTTTTAGTTATTCAATATTAACGACCTATCCCCCTTGAGTGGCTTGTATAATTAAAATATTATCTCCGCTTACAACCTGCCGAATCGCCCAATTTGTTTTGGTTACAATTTGGTTATTAACAGCTACAGCTATTCCATTTTCGGGTTGATTTAAATGCTTTAACAATTGAGTAATTGAACTATTTTTGGAGATTTCTTTGGGTTGATTATTTACGTTAATTACCATCATTATTCAATAATTATATATTTTAATGATAACCTTGCAGTTGAATTCTGCTTGAAACTGTAAGTGAAATAAACATAATTGCTTATATAGCGACACTTAATAATTACGATTTATAATCGTGCTTTTTCCTACGTAAGTGCTAACTTATTCAGGTTCAAAGGGTAATTCTCAGTAGTGCTAATTTTACAATCGCAAAACACCCCTAAAGCTTATCGGCAGTAAATATAGTAAATAATTAAGTGATGAAATTTATGTCTGTTCGTTTTTTTATCCTTTAGACAAATGGAATACCTTCTTAAATTTTGTAATATTTAAAATGAATTATCATTATTTATATTTGTATAATAAAGTATTTATTAGATGTTGTAAATCCAAAAAACACATTAACTGATAAGTTGATTAATCTATTTAAAAATATAGATTATGTTAACAGTATGGGGTTTGATAAAGATTGGCTAGAACAGCTCCTTTGGAAAAAAAGACTGACAATAACTAGTAAACTTTAGAAAGATCCGTATATGGCTGACTAAATGTTGACTAGATTGTAAAATAAAAAACCTCAACGCCTTATTAATAAAGGGTTGAGGTTTGTATTTTGTGCGGGCGGGGAGACTCGAACTCCCACACCTTGCGGCACCAGATCCTAAGTCTGGCGTGTCTACCAATTCCACCACGCCCGCGCTTTCAAATACAGTTTTCTTAGGATTACTGTAAGCGAGTGCAAATATAATTATTTTTTTGTGTTTTAAATAGATTTTAAAAAAATTTGAAATAAAAATTTAAAATCTATTTTCGTGAGGTTTCATTTTATAAATAGTAATTTTGAATAATTTAAATTGAAAACCTTTGGAAACACAAACATCTAATCAGTTCTGGCGCTCTACATTATTGCGTTTATTTGGTTATGCTTTACTTCTCTTTTTAGTAGCAAAAGTTATTGAGTTGGATATGATACAGCAATCTGTAAAGGAAAATTCATTTACAGAAAGAATGCAAGAAAGTTTTCTTCTCTTAACTACTATTTTATTGGGATATATCGCTTATAAATTTCTAAAATTTAAGGCATTTGCTATAATGTTTGGCGCTTTTACATTGGTAAGCCTTATACGTGAAATGGATGCTTTTTTGGAAAATAATTTATTTGACAAAGCTTGGCAAGTTTTAGCTTTAGCAGTTTTATTACCGTCATTATTCTTCTTGTATAAAAATGCTAAAAAATTTTATAATAATCTTCAGGAATTATCTAATAGCTTATCTTTTGGACTTATATTAATAAGCATGTTAATATTACATGTATTTTCTCGTTTATACGGAAGAAAAGTAATTTGGAAAGCATTAATGGGAAAAGATAAGTTTATACGTGCTGTAAAAGATGCTTCTGAAGAAGGAATAGAATTACTAGCTTATAGCATTTTATTTATTGGAGTAATTGAACTGTATCGCTTTGTAAAACAAAACAATACTCTAGTTTAAAGAAGTAATTTTTACCCTATCTTTTTTAGGCATTTTAGAAACTACCAGTAAGTACGAATGATCTATTAAATGTAATAATAATTGATTATTTAAACGACCTTCAAAATTTACGGTATTCCAGTGCTTTTTATTCATATGTTACAAAATATTGCCCAAGGAACATAAAAATATATTTATAATAAGTGCGTTATAATTTATATTTACAAATACAATCAGAACATAGATGCCATCGGAATGCCTATTGAAAGAGTAAATGGAAACTTTATCGACGTGGAATTTTCTTCTATAAAAAATGAAAGAGAATTTTTTGAAGTAGCTTTTTCCAATAGAAAAACGGTTAAAGGTTATGTTAGATTTTATAGGCGCGATGGGTTTCAAAAATTTTATGACTACGAATTTGCCAACACTTATATCGTAAATTTTAACGAAAC
>CALLUJ010000027.1 GCA_938011245.1 uncultured Aquimarina sp.
AAGCAATGGGTTAAAGAAAAACAGGAATATATTGAGTTATTCTTTTTACCGTCTTATTCTCCTGAGAAAAACCCCGATGAATACCTGAACTGTGATTTAAAATATGCTTTATCTGAAAAACCAGCTCCTAAAAACGAAAAACAGCTTGAAGAAAATGTTTATAACCATATGAAGATGCTAACTCTAAATAGTGACAGAGTTGCTAAATATTTTAAGCATAAGGATATAAAATATGCAGCGTAAAAAAATCTATTTTTTTACCGTTGGGTTAATAATGATAGGAGATTAGCAGGTACAAGTGTAAGTTTTAGGTATTTTAGTTTCGAAAAAAATGATGTTAAACAATTGAATTATACAGTTTCTACTATAAATCTTTAATAGTCCACCATAAACATTACAATTGTATGGTAGTGTAGAAGT
Source organism: uncultured Aquimarina sp. (assembly GCA_938011245.1). Classification (GTDB taxonomy): domain Bacteria; phylum Bacteroidota; class Bacteroidia; order Flavobacteriales; family Flavobacteriaceae; genus Aquimarina. The sequence continues at coordinate 421 of CALLUJ010000027.1, forward strand.
ATTTAAATACAATAAGTTTAATTTAAATAGTATAGTTGGTTTTTATTATAAAAAACACTCTTTAATATAGTTTTTTCTTATTGATGCATGTGTAATAACAATTTTTAAAGTGATTTTAATTGTTTTTTAATTAACAAATTGCAGCATAATTATCAAACAATATATAAAATGAGAATCATAAAGAGTTATTCCTTATTATTAATGTTACTATCTTTATTTTTAGTAGGTTGTAAAAAAACTAGAACAGAAGCAAAAGTAGAACCAGGAACACAAAAAAAAGGTAAATGCCCTTTCCATTTTACTTCAGAAGGTCCTTCGGGAGGAGTAAATGTCAATAAGTCAGGAAATACATCTGAAAAATTTTGGCCTAATCAATTAGATTTAAGTGTATTAAGGCAAAATTCTTATAAGTCGAACCCTATGGATAAGGATTTTAGTTATAAAGCAAAATTTAACAGTTTAGATTACACAGCGTTAAAACAGGATATAAAAAAAATGATGACTCAGTCTCAAGATTGGTGGCCTGCAGATTATGGTAATTATGGACCTTTATTTATACGTATGGCATGGCATAGTGCGGGTACTTATAGAACAGGAGATGGTCGTGGTGGTTCTCGAGAAGGACAACAGCGTTTTGCACCATTAAATAGTTGGGCTGATAATGCTAATTTAGATAAAGCAAGAAGATTACTTTGGCCAATAAAACAAAAATATGGAAGTAAAATTTCATGGGCAGATTTAATGATTTTGACCGGTAATGTAGCGTTTGAAAGTATGGGCTTCGAAACGATAGGATTTGCAGGAGGAAGAGAAGATGTATGGGAACCAGCAAGTAATGTGTATTGGGGTAAAGAAAGAGAGATGTTAGGCGAGGAACGCTATACAGGAGATAGAGAGTTAGAAAAACCGTTAGCAGCCGTTCAAATGGGGCTTATTTATGTAAACCCAGAAGGACCAAATGGTAAACCAGATCCTGTAGCAGCAGCTAAGGATATTAGAGAAACTTTTGGTAGAATGGGAATGAATGATGAGGAAACGGTTGCACTTATTGCAGGAGGACATACTTTAGGGAAAACTCACGGAGCAGCTAAAGGCGATCATTTAGGCGAATCACCAGAAGGAGCGGCTATAGAAGAACAAGGATTAGGATGGAAAAGTAGTTACGGATCGGGTAAAGGTAAAGATGCTATTACCTCGGGGTTAGAAGTAATATGGACATCTACACCAACTCAATGGAGTCAAGGTTTTTTTAGTAATTTATTTAATTATGAATGGGAATTAACTAAAAGCCCAGGAGGAGCTCATCAATGGGAAGCGAAAGATTCAAGAGAGGTTTTTCCAGATGCTTTCGATAAAGAAAAAAAGCATAAACCCACTATGTTAACAACAGATCTTTCTCTTCGTTTTGATCCTGCTTATGAAAAGATTTCTAGAAATTTTTATGATAATCCAGGACAATTTAACGAAGCTTTCGCAAAAGCATGGTTTAAATTAACCCATAGAGATTTGGGTCCTAAAACTACTTATTTAGGTTCAGAAATTCCTAAAGAAGATTTTATTTGGCAAGATCCAATACCAGCAGTAAATCACAAATTAATTTCAGATAAAGAAATAGAAGTATTAAAGAAAATACTTTTAAATAGTGGCTTAAAACCTAATGAACTAATCTCTACTGCTTGGGCTTCTGCTTCTACTTATCGTAATTCAGACCGAAGAGGAGGAGCTAATGGAGCACGCATTAGATTGTTACCGCAAAGGAATTGGGCAGTAAACAATCCCGAACAATTAAATAGAGTTTTGCAAACACTTGAAAAAGTACAAAGCGATTTTAACACAGAAAATAAAAAAGTTTCTATGGCAGATTTAATTGTTTTAGGAGGTGTTGCCGCAATAGAGGATGCTATTAAAAAAGGAGGTTTAAACATAAAAGTGTCTTTTACTCCAGGACGTATGGATGCTTCGCAACAACAAACAGATGTGTCTTCAATGGCTGTTTTAGAACCTATGGCAGATGGTTTTAGGAATTATTTTAAAACAAAATATACACTAACTACAGAGGAATTGCTAATAGATAAAGCTCAGCTATTAGATTTAACGATACCAGAAATGACTGTTTTGGTAGGTGGCTTGCGTGTATTAGATACGAATTACGATAACTCTAAGCATGGAGTATTTACAGAACAACCTGGAGTGTTAACAAATGCTTTTTTTGTGAATCTTTTAGATATGAATACAGAATGGAAATCTATTTCGGAAAATAAAGAACAATACGAAGGTAAAGACCGTAATACTAAAAATTTAAAATGGACAGCTACTAGAGCAGATCTTATTTTTGGATCTAATTCAGAATTAAGAGCCATTGCAGAAGTGTATGCAAGTAACGATTCCAAGGAAAAATTTGTTAAAGATTTTGTAAATGCATGGAATAAAGTAATGGAATTAGATAGATTCGATTTAAAATAATCAAAATATCTATTTTTTGAAAATTAAAAGAAAGAGTTAACATTTGTGTTAACTCTTTCTTTCTTTTGTTAATAATACTTGTTTTTAAGACGTAGATACTTCATGTAAATTGAAAATGTTTTAAAAAAAAGACATCAAAATTAGAGTTTCTAAAATTAGATAATTCAAAATTCTATTTTTAATGCAATAAATCCTAGTTTTGTAGCCTTTAATATATTACTATGAAATTAAAATTTATTATTATTTCAATCTTGTTTTTAGGAGTAAGCTGTGCTAAAAAAACTGATCCATTTTTAATTACTCCACAAAGTATAGGCGAACTTACTAATAAGAGTAGAGTTTCCGATTTGGAATCCATATACGTTAACGATTCTATTGTAAAACAGATTGCAGGAGATGGTTTTGCAGAAAATAACGATAAAATAAAAATTTTAGATAAAAAAGGAAACGACTTATTACGTTTAGAAGCAAAAGCACAATTTGACTCTATAGCAACTATAACTTCTGTACGAATAATGAATGCTAAATATAAAACAGATAAAGGGATTGGCTTAACCAGTACCTTTGGAGAAATTTCAAAAAATTATAAAATTTCTAAAATTACGAATACATTGAGTTCTGTAATTGTTAATTTAGATGAAATTAATGCTTTTGTAGTTATTGATAAAAAAGAGCTGCCAACTGAATTCATGTTTGATACAGATACTAATATAGAGGCATCACAAATTCCTAACGAAGCTAAGCTTAAATATTTTTGGCTAGATTGGACATCATTTTAGAATGTTGTTGTTCTAAAATAAAAAACACTTAAAATAGCCATTATTGCAATGAAGCAATTATTAAAGAAAATAGTTCCTGTAATTATAGGAAAACAGTTAATGATAAAAGAAAAATTCTCTCCTCAAAAAGCCATAAAAGACGCATTTAATTTATTTTGTACTCCTAGAAAAGGAAAAATAAGACCTTACGAAAAAGATTTTTTAGCTTCTGCAGATGGTATAAAAATTGAAACCAGCGATCACAAAATTCAAATGTATCATTGGGAAGGAAAAGGAAAAACAGTTTTTTTGCTTCATGGTTGGGAAAGTAATAGCTTTCGTTGGAGAAACCTAGTTCCTAAATTGCAAGAAAAAGATTTTAACATTATAGCCATAGACGGACCAGCACAAGGGCAATCTAGTGGTAAATATCTTAGCGTACCTTTATACACAGAGTGTGTTAAAGATATTGCAGCTATATATAAACCAGAAATACTGATAGGGCATTCATTAGGGGGGATGACAGCTATTTATTATCAATACCTAATGCAATCCGATTTTATAGAAAAAATAGTAACCCTTGGACCACCAAGTGAATTGAAGTTATTTATGAAAGGATTTCAGGACACTTTGAAAGTTTCGGATGCTTTTATGAAAAAATTGGATAATTACTTGTTTGAACGTTTTGGTTTTTATGCAGCTGATTTTTCCATTGCAAAATTTGCAAAAGAGATTAAACAAAAAGGGCTATTAATTTTAGAGAAGTATGATGAATTAGCACCTTACCCATTATCTACAAAAATTGCTAGAAACTGGGATAATTGTGAATTATTTACGGTAGAAAATATAGGACATTCATTACAAGATTCATCTGTAAACAGAAGGATTTTGGAATTTTTATAATATAGATTAGTTTAATTATAGTAATGCAATTGGAATACCGCTATGTATTTAATATGTTTACTGTAAAATAGAAATACCTTTATTTACAATGAATAAAATGATACTGCTAATTCATTGTCCCGATCAACAAGGGATTATTGCTAGAGTAACTAATTTTATAGCTCAATCCAATGGTAATACATTGTATTTAGAACAACATGTAGACACCGACGAAAAGGCATTTTTTATGCGTTTAGAATGCGAATTTCCAAAAGAAGAAAAAGCAATTGAGGTATTTACAAAGCGTTTTGCCAAAGAAATAGCTCCAGAGTTACAAATGCAATGGCAAATTTTTGACCCTTTAAAAAAGCCACGAATGGCTATTTTTGTATCTAAATATGCTCATTGTTTATACGATATATTAGGTCGTCATGCTGCGGGAGAATTAGAAGTAGATATTCCTATTATTATAAGTAACCATAAAAATATGGCAGAGGTAGCAGCAAATTTTCAAATACCTTATGCCTATATTCCAGTAAATAAACAAAATAAAGCAGAAGCAGAAGCAAAACAAATAGCGTTGTTGGAAAAAAATAATGTGGAGTTTGTTGTTTTAGCAAGATACATGCAAATTTTATCGGCTAATTTTGTGGCACAATACCCTCATAGAGTTATTAATATTCATCATTCATTCTTACCAGCATTCCCAGGGGCTAAACCATATCATTCTGCTCATAGTCGAGGGGTAAAAATTATAGGAGCAACATCACACTATGTAACTTCCGATTTAGATGAAGGTCCTATTATAGAACAAGAAGTAGTAAAGGTAAAACATACTCATAGTATTAAAGATTTTATAGCAAAGGGACGTGATGTCGAAAAAATTGTTCTTTCAAGAGGAATTAAGCATCATATTAAACGTAAAGTTTTAGTGTATAATAATAAAACTGTAGTTTTTGACTAACAAAAATATATAATTAAAGAAAGATTGATTATGAAAAAGATTATAGCGGTAACAGCAATTGTATTACTAAGTAGTTGTGCAGAATTACAACATGTGGTAAATAACTTACCACAAGATGTTTTGGGAGGAACTACTTCCAAAGGTTTATCTAATGAATATATTGCATCAGGATTAAAGCAAGCTTTAGATAAAGGAATTGACTTGCAAGTAAGTAAATTAACCGCTAAAGATGGTTTTTTTAGAAATCAATTAGTAAAAATTGCGTTACCTACGGAGTTACAAAAAGTAGATAGTAGTTTACGTAAAATTGGTTTAGGAAATTTAGCAGACGAAGGTTTAAAATTATTAAATAGAGCAGCAGAAGATGCCGTAGGAACGGCAACACCTATTTTTGTTAATGCAGTTAAAGAAATGACTTTTGCCGATGCTAAAAATATACTGTTAGGAAATAATAATGCAGCTACTCAATATTTGAATGGAAAAACAAATACAGCATTATCTAAACAATTTAATCCTGTAATTAAAAGTTCATTAGGCAAAGTAGGAGCGGACACTATTTGGAATAAAATTATAACTAAATATAATGGTATTCCTTTTACAGAAAAGGTAAATCCAGATTTAACAGATTATGTTACAGGTAAGGCGTTAACAGGAGTGTATAAGATGATAGGAATTGAAGAAGAAAAAATTCGAACACAACTAAATTCTAGAACTTCGGATGTACTTAAAAAAGTATTTGCATTACAAGATCAATTAAGAAAATAAATAACTTACCAATATCAAATCAAAAGCCTCAAAGAAATTAATTCCTTTGAGGCTTTTGATTTGGATTAGGTTTCTTAGGAGGCATTGGTCCTCTTAAATGAATGATTAACCCATTAAGAAAATTTCTTAAAATTTGATCTCCACATTCCATATATTTAGGATGTGTTTCATTTCTAAAAAAAGAACCTAATTCACTTTTTGAAACGTTAAAATCTACAAGTGCACAAATTTTTACAATATCGTCATCCCTTAATTTATGAGCGACACGTAATTTTTTAAAAATATCATTGTTAGTTAATCCCATACCACAAAGATACTATATAGTTTTTGTGTTTTAAAAAAGGTTTACTTTAATTAGCAAGTAATAGAATTATTATTTCGTGAAAAAAAAGTATATCAAGTTTAGAATTTTTTTTAATTATAAATTTAATAAGTAATGAAAAATAAAATAGAGGCCGTAAAACAATTTCATACAGCATTTAAAATAGGACATCGAGAAATACCAAAAGCAGATTTAGGGAATGCAAAAAATAAACTCCGTTTTGATTTGATGAAAGAAGAAAATGAAGAATATTTAGAGGCAGCCCAAAATAACGATTTGGTAGAGGTTGCCGATGCCTTAGGTGATATGTTATACATTTTGTGCGGAACAATTATAGAGCATGGTATGCAACATAAAATTGAAGAAATATTTAATGAAATACAACAAAGTAATATGAGTAAATTAGGAGAAAATGGCGAACCTATTTATAGAGAAGACGGAAAAGTATTAAAAGGTCCCAATTATTTTAAACCAAACATTGCTAAAATACTGGAAAAATGAAAAATACTTTGGTGTGGAATAATTGTTAGGATTGATTAAGGTAAATTGAAAATGACATCCTGTCAGTAATTTCTACATGGCATAAAGATTGTCTATTCCTAGACATCAAGTTGAAATTAAAAACAATAATATAAATACAAATTTATGTCTAAAATTATAGGAATAGATTTAGGAACAACCAACTCGTGTGTTTCTGTAATGGAAGGAAACGAGCCAGTAGTAATTCCTAACGCAGAAGGAAAAAGAACAACACCGTCGGTAATTGCTTTTGTAGAAGGTGGAGAAATTAAGGTAGGGGATCCAGCAAAACGTCAAGCGGTAACCAATCCTACTAAAACTATTTCTTCTATTAAAAGATTTATGGGAAACAAATTCTCAGAATCTTCTAAAGAGGCAGAACGTTCTGCTTATAAAGTGGTAAAAGGAGACAATGATACACCACGTGTAGATATCGATGGAAGATTATATTCTCCACAAGAATTATCAGCAATGACACTTCAAAAAATGAAGAAAACGGCTGAGGATTATTTAGGACAAGACGTTTCTAGAGCAGTAATTACAGTACCAGCATATTTTAACGATGCACAACGTCAAGCTACTAAAGAAGCAGGAGAAATTGCAGGACTTACAGTAGAACGTATTATTAACGAGCCTACAGCAGCAGCATTAGCATATGGTTTAGATAAAAAAGATTCTGACCAAAAAATAGTAGTATTCGATTTTGGTGGAGGTACACATGATGTTTCTATCTTAGAATTAGGAGATGGAGTATTTGAAGTATTAGCTACCGATGGAGATACACACTTAGGAGGTGATGATGTAGATCAAAAAATTATAGATTGGTTAGCAGAAGAGTTTAAAGCAGAGGAAAACATGGATTTACGTCAAGATCCTATGGCTTTACAACGTTTAAAAGAAGCAGCAGAAAAAGCAAAGATTGAGTTGTCTTCTTCGGCAGCCACAGAAGTTAACTTACCATATATTACTGCTACAGCAGCAGGACCTAAGCACCTAGTGCGTAGTTTAACGAAAGCTAAATTTGATCAATTAATAGACGATTTGGTAAAAAGAACTATTGAACCTTGCCAAACAGCACTTAAAAGTGCAGGCTTATCTGTTAGTGATATTGATGAGGTAATATTAGTAGGAGGATCTACACGTATTCCAGCAGTACAAGACGCTGTAGAAAAATTCTTTGGAAAAGCACCAAGTAAAGGCGTTAATCCAGACGAAGTAGTAGCTTTAGGAGCGGCAATTCAAGGAGGTGTACTAACGGGAGATGTTAAGGATGTATTGTTATTAGATGTAACGCCACTTTCTTTAGGTATTGAAACTATGGGGAATGTAATGACAAAGCTTATTGAAGCTAATACAACAATCCCAACTAAAAAATCTCAGGTATTCTCTACAGCAGCAGATAATCAGCCAAGTGTAGAAATCCATGTATTACAAGGAGAACGTTCCATGGCGGCAGATAATAAAACCATTGGACGCTTCCATTTAGACGGTATTCCACCAGCACAAAGAGGAACACCACAAATTGAAGTAACATTTGATATTGATGCTAATGGTATTATTAAAGTTTCAGCAACAGATAAAGCTACAGGTAAATCTCAGGATATTCGTATAGAGGCTTCTTCAGGATTAACAGAAGAAGAAATTGCTAAGATGAAGCAAGATGCAGAAGCAAATGCAGAAGCAGATAAAACTGCTAAAGAAACAGCAGATAAGTTAAATGAAGCTGATGGAATGATTTTCCAAACAGAAAAGCAACTAAAAGAATTTGGAGAAAAATTATCCAATGATAAAAAAGCTCCGATTGAATCTGCTTTGGAAGAGTTGAAAAAAGCTTATGAATCTAAAGATTTAGCAGTAATTACTCCTGCTTTAGATAAGATTAATGAAGCTTGGAAAGCAGCTAGTGAAGAAATGTATAAAGCACAAGCCGAAGCAGGTGCTGGTGCCGAAGGAGCCCCAACAGGAGAACCACAAGCAGAGACAGACGCTTCTAACGATGTAGAAGATGTAGATTTTGAAGAAGTAAAATAATTTAACTTCAAAATAACAATAGTAAAAAACCCGATTCAAAAGAGTCGGGTTTTTTGTGATTACATTTAAATTTTCTAAACATAGATAGGCCTAATGAATACAAAATTGTGATAATTGATAATGTAGAGTTTCACTCAACTAAAAATATAAATGTTCCGTCGATATATATTTATTTCGAACTTTAAAGGACTATATTTTGGGACATTATACTCTATATATTAAAAAAGCCTATCAAAATTGACAGGCTTTAATGTTCTAAAAGTATATATACTAGATAACTTTTACGTTAACTGCATTTAATCCTTTATTTCCTTCTTTAAGATCAAACTCAACTTCGTCTCCTTCACGAATTTCATCAACTAATCCTGAAATGTGTACAAAATGATCTTTGTTTACACCTTCTTCTGTTATAAATCCAAATCCTTTTGTCTCGTTGAAGAATTTTACTGTTCCTTTGTTCATTTTAATGTAATTAAATTTATAATGCTTTATTATAAACAAAGATGGAACCTTTTTTTTAATAAGCAATCATTTAATTGATTTTATATCAGGGCAAATACATTTAAAATTCCATAATTTTTTCTCTACTTAATCGATTTGATACAACAATTGAGAATTAGGAAGGGTTTAACTATCTCGCTTTCATTGTAATTGCAATCAAAAAAATATAAAAGTTTATAGAGCTGTTTACTTAGGTACTTAGTTTAATTTGGTCAAAGTCAATATTTATATGGTCAGTCATCCTATTAATTAGGTTATCAAATATAGTTTGCTTGTGTATAGAACGATTTATACGATAACTATACTCATCTAA
>CALLUJ010000028.1 GCA_938011245.1 uncultured Aquimarina sp.
ATTTGAAAATATTGAACTCTTAAAAAATTGGTTACATCAAATGGTTTGTGAGATGGATACTAATTTGATTAAATCTATTGTAAGCAATCATCATTATATCGATTTATTCAATAAAATCATATTACAATAGAAATGGTATTATTACTCTATAGAATGTAATTTTTTTTTAAAAAACCCGACCACTTAGGGATAAATTATTACAAATAAAAAAATCAACACAAAAATCATGAAAAAATTAACACTCGCTTTCTTTTTATTATCCAGTTTAATAAGCAAATCCCAAATTTTAAGGTCCAACACAATAATAACTTCGGACATATCCATTGAAACTCTTATTAATATTGACGACAATATTGCTGAATTTACGTTTTCTGGTCCAGAAAACAGGTATTACGCCATAGGCTTTGATGCTACTCAGATGTCTGATAATCCGTATATTTTTATTACACAAGATAATGATATCCAAGAGCGTACTTTAGGAAATCGTTCTGCTGGCACTTTACTTACACCTAGTACAACTATTATATCTGATGAAATAACATCTGGCGAACGAATAATTAAATTTTCTAGACCTTTAACAGGGCCTAATACTAATTATTTTGATTTTTCTACAATAACAGATGGATCGTCTATTAATATTATATGGTCTTTGGGAGATACTTTTAATTTAGTTTACCATGGCGGTAGCACTCGCGGAACCAGTTCCATTACATTTAACGCCGACCCTTCTTTGAGCATAGATGATATTACAACAAGAACTGATGCTAGTAATGTTATCCTATACCCCATTCCTATGAAGGATGTTCTTAATATTACTAATGTTAAGAAAATTAAAACTATTGACATCTATAACTTAACATATCAAAAAATTAAAAGCTTCTCTAAAGAGCAAATTACAAACGCAATAAACCTTTCTGATTTACCTCCAAGCACTTATTTTATAAAAGTAATAGGGAATGACGGGTTCAATACTACTTCCACTGTAATTAAAGAATAAACTTAGTTTAGTACAGCACAAAAAAAGCCTTTGATTTCAATAGTATCAAAGGCTTTCTTTATTCTTCTTTTATTATCCTATAAGGTTTTTATTCTAATCCGTCTATTGTAATTATTTGACATTTTTCTACCCCTCTCGGACAATTATTTGTTTCTACAAACGCACAAACTTCAAAAGTTCCATTGGTTTCAAATTCATAGTTTATTATTCGTTGCGAAGTTTCAAAGTTTCCTTTTACTACATTAATTCCATTTATTGTCCAAGAATACACAGCAGAACGATCGCTTTCTTCTATTTCGGTCGCTTCAAATTCATAAGTCACTACATTCAAATTTTCAGTTTCTATAATTTCTGAAGTAAAATTTAAATCATTGCAAGCAAAGTTTTCTTCTTCTTCATTTACGGATTCAATTCCTTCGATTACAATAGATTGGCATTTCTCTACTCCTCTTGGACAATTATCTGTTTCTGTAAATACACATACCTCAAAGGTACCATTGGTTTCAAATTCGTAATTTATTGTTCTTTGCGAAGTTTCTAAACTTCCTTTTGCTACACTAATTCCATTTATTGTCCAAGAATACACAGCAGAACGATCGCTTTCTTCTATTTCGGCCGCTTCAAATTCATAAGTCACTACATTCAAATTTTCAGTTTCTATAATTTCTGAAGTAAAATTTAAATCATTACAAGCAAAGTTTTCTTCTTCTTCATTTACGGATTCAATTCCTTCGATTACAATAGATTGACATTTTTCTACTCCTCTTGGACAATTATCTGTTTCTGTAAATACACATACCTCAAAGGTACCATTGGTTTCAAACTCAAAATTTATTGTTCTTTGTGGGTTTTCAAAATTCCCTGTTGCTACATCACGCCCGTTTACCGTCCAAGAATATACAGCAGAACGATCGTCTTCTATTATTTCCGTTGCTTCAAATTCATAAGTCACTACATTCAAATTTTCAGTTTCTATAATTTCTGAAGTAAAATTTAAAGTTTCGCAAATTGCCACCTCATTTGTGTCTTCGTTTTCATCACAAGAAAACAGCAATAAGGATAAAAATGTTACTAAAATAGTTTTAGGGTTTTTAATTAAATTCATGTTATATTTTTTTAAGTTTATATCTTTTAAACGCCTTTAAAAGAAAACACCCTACCCTCTTTTTTTATTTTCAAATTAAATTGTTAGAAATCCGCATTTATTATTCTGAGTTGAATCTAAGAATCTAATTTAACCGTATTCTAATTTTCTTAAGTGTGTTTTATATTTAATGTATTATCTCTTTTAAATATATCCCTAACTGAAACCTTTTTTGGTGGCTCTTTAGTTTCACAAAACTCAATACCGACTACTCCATCGTCTTCAATTTTCAATAACTTTACTTTGTGTAAAGTATTTATTAAACCTGGATTCCATAAAGCTTTTACCTTTACATAGTTTTCTGTAAATCCATGAATATACCCTTCCTTATTTTCTGATTCAAATAATACACTGCGCTCGGTTCCTATTTGCGATTCATAAAACGCATATCGTTTTTTTACAGAAAGCCCTCGTAACATTTTACTACGTTTTATCCTAACAGATTTGTTTACTGGGTTTTTCATTAAAGTTGCTTCTGTATTTTCTCTTTCCGAATAGGTAAATACATGTAAATACGAAATTGGTAGCTCGTTTAAAAAGTTATATGTTTCTAAAAATAATTCTTCCGTTTCTCCTGGAAAACCCACAATTACATCTACTCCAATACAAGCATGCGGAATTGTTTGTTTTATTTTATGAACTCTATCTACATATAGGTTTGTAAGGTAACGTCGCTTCATTAATTTTAACAACTCATCCGAACCAGACTGTAAAGGAATATGAAAGTGAGGTACAAAACAATTGGATTGAGCCACAAAATTTATTGTTTCTATTTTTAACAAATTAGGCTCAATAGAAGAGATACGTAATCGTTCAATACCTTTTACTTTATCTAAAGCCTGAACTAATTCAAAAAAAGTATGTTTATGTTTTTTATTTCCAAACTCTCCTTTTCCATAATCACCTATATTTACCCCTGTAAGTACAATTTCTTTAATTCCTTTTTCTGAAATTTCTTTGGCATTTTTTAACACATTACTAAGAGTATCACTTCTAGATATTCCTCTTGCTAAAGGAATAGTACAATAGGTACATTTATAATCGCAACCATCTTGAACTTTTAAAAATGCACGAGTACGGTCGCCAACAGCATAAGAACCTACGTAAAAGTCTGCTTCTTCAATTTCACAAGAATAAATATTTCCTTGTTCATTCTTAGTTAAATCGTCTATATAATTAGTAATATTAAACTTTTCGGTTGCTCCTAAAACCAAATCCACACCATCTACAGCAGCTAATTCTTTTGGTTTTAGTTGAGCATAACAGCCTACGGCTGCTACAAAAGCTTGGTTGTTCGTTTTTAAAGCTTGTTTAACAATCGTTTTAAAACGTTTATCTGCATTTTCGGTTACCGAACAGGTGTTTATTACATATAAATCTGCTGGTTCAGAAAAATCGACACGTTCAAAACCTTCTTTGGAGACATTACGTGCTATAGTTGAAGTTTCTGAAAAATTTAATTTACATCCAAGTGTGTAAAAAGCAACTTTTTTTGAAATAGCCATAGGTGAATTTGCTAAGGGAACTTGTATATTTACGTCTAAAGTATTTCCTTAATAAGAAAATACAAAGGTACCAACAAAAATCTGTATTTAAAATTGAAGTTATCGTATTACTACATTTTGCTTTTTTTATTACAATTATTAACAAACTGTTGTAATTCTTTTAATTCAAAAAATAGAGAGCTTCAAGTTTTTAGATATAATGAAAGTGATAATATTAGTTCTCTTGACCCTGCTTTTGCTAGAAATTTAGAAAACGTAGGAGCTTGCAACCAACTATATACTGGATTGGTACAGCTAGACAATCAACTTAATGTACTTCCTGATATTGCTTCGCGGTGGGTAATATCTAAGGACATGAAGCAATATAATTTTTATTTACGAAAAGATGTTTTTTTTCACAAGAACGAGTGCTTTTCAAATACAAAAAAGACAAGAAATGTAGTTGCGCAAGATTTTACTTATAGCTTTAACAGGCTTATAGATCCTAAAGTAGCTTCTTCTGGGAGCTGGGTAATGGATTATGTTAAAAATTACAAAGCCTTAAACGACACCACTTTAGTAATAAACCTTAAGAAACCTTTTCCTGCTTTTTTAAGTTTATTAAGCACCAAATATTGTTCTGTTGTCCCTAAAGAAGCTTTATCTTTTTATGGTACAGATTTTAGAAAAAAACCTGTAGGAACGGGGCCTTTTCAATTTAAGGCTTGGGAAGAAAACACAAAACTTGTATTTAGAAAGAACCCTTTATTCTACGAAAAAGACAGCCTCGGGATAAGGTTACCTTATTTAGAGGCTATAGCAATAACGTTTCTTCCTGACAAGCAAGCAGAGTTTCTCCAATTTATACAAGGAAATTTAGATATATTAAGAAGTATAGATAATTCGTATAAAGATGAATTATTAACCCCTAAGGGAAACTTAAACCCTAATTATGCTAACAATGTTGTCCTTCGTAAAACACCTTCTCTTAATTCTGAATACATTGGATTCTTTTTAGGGAATGATAATAACCCTTTAAAAAACAAAAATCTACGAAAAGCTATTAATTATGGCTTCGATCGTAAGGCAATGATTACCTATTTAAGAAATAACATTGGTATTCCTGCTGAAAACGGATTTATCCCTAAAGAAATCCCTGGACACAATGGACAGAATGGATTTACATATCAACCTTTACTAGCAAAGCAATATTATAAAACTTATTTAAAAGAAAGTAACAATTCTAAACTAAATCTTACTTTAGGAACTAATGCGGATTATATCCATATATGTGAATATATCCAAAGAGAATTACAAAAGATAGGTATTCCTATTAAAGTTGAGTTAATGACTGCTAGCAGTCTCCGAGCAAAGAAAAAGGCCGGACAACTTTCTTTATTTAGATCTAGTTGGATTGCCGATTATCCCGACGCTGAAAATTTTATGATTCCTTTTATTAAAGAAAAGTTTGCCCCTAATGGTCCCAATTATACCCATTTCAAGAATCCCACTTTTGAAAAACTTTATCGAAAGAGTTTTACTATACCTGATATTAATGAACGTAAATTTATTTATGAAAAGTTAGATTCTATATTAATTGAAGAGGCTCCTATAATTCCCTTATATTATGATGAAGTTATTTTTTTTGACAAAAAAAATGTAGTAGGTATCCCTAATAATGCGCAAAGCTTTTTGTATTTAAAGACTGCTAAAAAACTTAAAGAAGAGTAATATCTCCTTTACCCTCTCTTATTATCTCTACTTCATCTCCCGATAAATTTACCACCGTAGAAGGAACATTACCTCCGTATCCTCCATCAATAACTATATCGACTAATTTTTTCCATTTCTCAAAAATTAATTCTGGATCTGTAGTATATTCTAAAATTTCATCTTCATCTCTAATAGATGTAGAAACTATAGGATTACCTAAGGCTTCGACTAAATCGTGACAAATTCTGTTATTTGGCACTCTAATTCCAACAGTTTTTTTATTCTTAAACACTTTAGGAAGTGTATTGTTTCCTGGTAAAATAAACGTAAAAGCTCCCGGAAGGCAACGTTTTAACATTTTAAAGGTAGAAGAATGTATTTGCCTTACATAATCGGAAAGATTACTTAAATCTTTGCAAATAAACGACCAATTTGCCTTTTCAATCTTTATTCCTTTTAGCTTTGCTATTCGGTTTAAAGCTTTAGTACTTGTTATGTCACAACCTAATCCATAAACAGTGTCTGTAGGATATATTATTACCCCTCCAGATTTTAGAGTTTTAATAACTTCTTCTATTTGCTTTGGATTAGGGTTTTCTTCATATAATTTAATCATCTTAGCCATCTTATAAAGATACTTGTTTTTAACATAAATAAATTCTACAGTAAAACAATCATTTTTACTTATAGTACGTAAGAATTTCCTACAAAAAGAAAACTGTACTTATATAAAACGTTTACACAACAAATAGTTTAAACCACTAAACTTTTTCCTACAATAAAAAGTAATATTAAAAGTTATATTTATAACACATAAATTAATTTAAAAAATCAATTCAAATGAAAAAAGTATCGCTCATATCCTTGATATTCTCAGGACTAATTATTATTTCATGCGTATCCAAAAAGAAATTTGTTGCTTTACAACAAAATCATGAAGAAACTCAAAGTTTACTTTCTAAAAGTGAATTTGAGAGAAATGAATTAGAAAATAAGTTTGCTAGAATTGAAAAGCGTGTAGCTTCATATAACAGGAAGATTATGTCTCTTTCTGACACTAACGAAAATTTAGAAAAAGAAAATAACGCTAAGTTAGAGGTTGTTAACAACTCTATTCTTATGTCTAATGATAATAGAGAACAATTAAATCAAACCTTAGCAAAAATAGACCCTAGTAAATTAGCTAACGCTAAAACACTTAAAGATTCCATAAATTTAGCATTAGATCATAATCTTCAAAGTTCTTTTAACACTGTTGATAATGAGCTAAGTGGTTCCGACGATATTGATGTAACTATGAATGGTACTGTTGTTATGATTACAGTATCTGATAAGCTTTTATTTAATTCTGGAAGTTACCGCGTTAATACTAAAGCATATTCTTTATTAAGTAAGTTATCTAATGTTATTAAATCCGAGCCTAGCATGGAAGTAATGGTCGAAGGACATACTGATTCTAGAACTATACAAACTGTAGATATCAAAGATAATTGGGACTTAAGTGTAAAAAGAGCGACTTCTATTGTTCGTTTGTTGCAAAAAAAGTACGATGTAAATCCTCAACAACTTATTGCTTCTGGTAGAAGTAGTTTTATCCCTGTAGCAGACAATTCTACTAAGGAAAATAGAGCAAAAAACAGAAGAACTAGAATTGTTATTTTACCAAATATTGACAAATTTTTCTCTCTTATGGCCTCCAAGTAAACCATAAATTAAATCTTACTTTAATAAAAAATAGGCTGTCTAAATTTTAGACAGCCTATTTTTATTAAGTCTTGAAATTCCTCCCATGGATTTAAAATTCTCTTACTCCTATTTTTTTAATAAACCAATATGCAGTAATAGTAATCCTTTTTAAAATTAAATCCCAGTAACATTCGTATTGTAATTACATAGAATTCATCTTTTCAAAATGTACTTTAATATCTCCTACCTCTAATCAATTAAGTGTATATATCCTTCTAAAACCCTATAGAACACTTTACTCCATTATCTAAACTTTATATGTTTTATTTAAAAACTAATTAAATACTTGTTTACTTGGATTCAATTTTCTACTTAACAACTGTTACATTATTACCTATACCATTATCGCATCCTTATTCAAAATTTTCTTTTTCTTTCTTAAAATTTTATAATCGTTTTAAATATCCCATACACAAACAAGTGTATGAGGTATTTATTTATTCGAATTTTAAAACCTTTCTCCTAACTTCCTTAAGCTTTCAAACTTTCCTTTTATATATTATTGGTTCTTTAGATATAATAAAGAGGTTCGATATAAGGCATATTTATAAATTTCATATAAATAAGTAACATCTAATTATAGAAGCTTTTCACTTATTTATAAGTTTGTCAAAAAATAAAGAAAGACTCTATCTATCGTTAAACATTTTAATTTTCTAAAACAATAAGCTGTTTTTGATTTCCTTTTTTAGTAATTAATACCGCAACATACACACCACTATTCATTTGATTTAAACCAAAGACTAGCTTATGATTTCCTGAATTCTGAACTCCTTTATCCAGTGATTTAACTAATTGTCCTTGTAAATTATATACCTCTAGCTTTACAGTAGATCTTTCCTTTAAACGGTATTCAATTGTTGTAAGGTCTTTAAAAGGGTTGGGATAGTTCTGTTTTAACACTACGTTATTTTCAATTTTATTATTTACAATAGATAAGTTTTCTTCTATTGCCGTTATAACAAAATTCAAAGTAGAAGTTGAATTCATTCCTGTTTGGTTTAACCATACTGTATATTGTTTAGCTTTTAAAGGAGGGGTAAAACCAAAACCTGTAATAAATAAAGCTGCTGGATTTGAAGCGTCCCCTAGTATAGGTAATATATCTGTTCCAATATTTGCAGCTCCGTAACTTAATCCACCTATAAATCTTGGAGGTGCTGTTGTTATGGATGAACCTTCATTAATCCCAATAAAACCAATATCGTCTGACCCTTTGTAGTCATCTACATTTAACTGAGACAATTCGTATCCTTCCGGAATTTGAAATGTGAAAAAGTTTGCTTGATCCTTTTCTTGAGTAGAAATTACATTATTATTTCCTGGTACAAAATTTATAAGTGTTGGAGTATTATTGTCCAAAGACAACTCTCCATCAATACCTTCGTCATAAATAAAATTTGGCGTTTCTTTTACGCAACTGGGAGCCGTATCTAGGTTACTAAAATAAATTGCAAAATCACCTGTTTTAGAAACCATCACAAAATCATAGAAATCAATTCCTAGTCCATTATCAATCACATTAACAAAATAAGACCCATCAAAATTATCAATCCCTGTATTTAAAAGAGTAATCTCTGGATTAGATTGATTAAAATTTTGTACGGTATTGGGTAACAAATCTATACTTGGAAAAGTATTCGTAGAAGAAGATTGATAGAAAAAAGTTACTAATTGATTATTCGTATAAGCAATGTCTAATTTTCTAAAAGAACTTAAATCTGGTCCATTTTTACCAATAACTGTTATACTACCCACAAAATTAGGATCCGTATTATAAGAACGATAATTCATAATAGGCATTGGACTATTTCTAGGAGTATTAAAAGAGCAATCTACATTTTCTCTTGTATCTTGTGCCATAATAGTTTGAGAAACAATTACCGTAAGTAGTACACTAACTGCATTTCTTAATACAGTTAGTGTCTTTAGTTTTAGATTCTTTGCTTTTAAGTTATAATAATTCATAAGCTTTGCGTAATTTTTAAATTTATATTAAGTGGTTAATTAAACTGATAACTGAGGTCTAAACGTCATATTGTTTTACACTACAATTATTTTTTTAAACTGTACGTATTAGACTACCTATTAAATTTCATATAAATTATTTGCTATTTTTTTACCATATTAATACTCTAATTACACACTTAAAAAGTAAAATAATATAGAAAACTTAACCCGAAAATGGACTAGAAAATCTATTCTCCTGAATTCTATTCTAAACACTATCTTAAATTGTATTTATAGTATATTATATCACCTCTCTTTTCGAAGCTTTAAAAGATAATTAGTCGCTCCTTAACAAAACCATTTTAGGGAGTAAAGTAAAAAACCTCCGTTTCTAACGGAGGTTTTGATTTTCAAGTTAGCTCCATAGGGGCATAATACTAAAGGTAATCAAACTATTACCTCTAGGTATTCATAAAACTTTATACAAATTTCAATACTTTAGATTTGGAAAAAGAAACTAAATAATGGCAAAGCTTTAAAAAAAGGAAATATGCTTATTCTAATATTTCCTTAATTGTTAATTTTAATTCTGGAATTACATCCATTTTAAACCAAGCATTTTTTGCTTGCCAAATGTTATTTCTAGGGGAAGGATGGGGTAGAACAAAATAATTAGGCAAATACTCTCTAAAATTTCTAACTGTTTCGGTTAGGTTTTTTTTTGTTTGTTTTTTAAGATAATAGTCTTGAGCATATTTCCCAATTAACAAAATAAGTTTCACATTCTTCATTTCTGACAAAAGGGAATCGTGCCATAGCGGTGCACATTCTTTCCTTGGGGGTAAATCCCCTGTTTTCCCTTTTCCTGGGTAACAAAATCCCATAGGAATAATAGCTATTTTTTTAGTATTATAGAACGTATTTTTATCCACATCTAGCCATTGCCTCAGGTTCTCCCCACTTTTATCGTCCCAAGGAATACCACTTTTATGGACTGCTGTACCTGGTGCTTGCCCTATAATAACAATTTCACTTTTTGTATCTGCTGTAAATACGGGTCTTGGCCCTAATGCTAAATGAGGAGCGCAGTGTGTACATGTAGATATTTTTTGAATTAGTTTTTCCATAAAATATATTTAAACTTATAGGCTTAAAGGGATATTATTAAATTATTTTTTATTTACAAAATACTATATCAAAGTGTATGTTTATTTATAACATAAGATTACATTCTGTATTTACGTTTTTTTAAAGCTCTACATCAAATTTTTATAATTATTTTGATATTTACAGTCCTATTATTTCAATTATTGTAACAATTCAAACGACTGCTTTGCTATTTCTACTTCTTCATTGGTAGGAATTACTAATATTTTTATTTTAGAATTAACAGATTGTATTTCTCTAATTTCATCAGATCGTATTTCGTTCTTTAGAGAATCTATTTCTATCCCTAAAAAAGTTAAGTCTTCGCATATTTCTTCACGAAGATCTACGGCGTTTTCACCAATTCCTGCTGTAAAAATTAAGGCATCTAATCCATTTAAGATAGCTACGTAAGCTCCTATAATTTTTTTAATTCGATACACATTCATTAATAAGGCTTCTTTACAACGCTGATCTCCTTTATTTGCTGCACTTCGAATATCACGATTATCGCTAAAGCCTGTAAGGCCTAGCATTCCACTTTTTTTATTTAATAGGTTATTAACTGCTTCTGGACTGTAACCTAATTTTTTAATTATATAAAAAATTACCGAAGGGTCGATATCTCCAGAACGTGTTCCCATAATTAATCCATTCATAGGTGCAAAGCCTAAAGAATGATCGATACTTCTTCCATCTTTAATAGCTGTAGCACTACAACCGTTTCCTAAATGAAGGCTAATTATTTTTTGAGATTTTTCTTCTCCTAAATAATTCCTTGCTTGTTCTGAAACATATTTATGGCTAGTTCCATGAAAACCATATAAACGGATATTATAATTTTCTAAAAATTCGTTAGGAATAGCGTACTTGTAGGCTTCAACAGGAATAGTTTGATGGAAAGCTGTATCGAATATAGCTACTTGTTTTGCTTCTGTAAAAATTTCTTCTGCTACTAAAATTCCTTCCAAATTGGCAGGGTTATGTAAAGGAGCTAAGTCATATAATTCTTTAATACTCTCTTTTACTTCTTTAGTTATTAGTACTGTTTCGGCAAATTTATTACCTCCATGTACTACACGGTGCCCTACTGCATCTATATCATTAGCACTTTCAATTACTCCTATTTTGGAATCCATTAAATACGAAGCAACTAATTTTAAACCTGTTTTATGATCTGGAATGTCTGTTATTTTTTCATGCTTACTGTCTTTTACTTCGTATTTTAATTTTGCATTTTCCAAACCAATACGTTCTACCAAACCAGAACAAACGGCTTGGCAACTTGGCATTTCTATTAATTGAAATTTTATAGAGGAACTTCCTGAATTTATTACTAAAATTTGCATTATTCTATTTCTTGTGCTTGTATTGCGGTTATAATTACGGTGTTATATATATCGTCTACTGTACATCCTCTACTTAAATCGTTTACGGGCTTATTCAATCCTTGTAACATTGGACCAATAGCTAGAGCTCCTGTTTCTCTTTGTACGGCTTTATAAGTATTATTACCTGTATTAAGATCTGGGAAAATTAACACACTAGCTTGACCTGCTACTTCCGAATCTGGCAATTTACTTCTTCCTACATTTACATCTACAGCAGCATCATATTGTATAGGGCCTTCTATTTTTAAATCGGGACGTTTTTCTTTTACAATATGTGTTGCTTCTCTTACTTTGTCTACATCTGCTCCTTTGCCTGAACTACCAGATGAATACGAAAGCATGGCTATTTTAGGTACTATTCCAAAACTATTTGCTGTATCTGCCGATGCTATGGCAATCTCTGCTAGTTGTTCTGCATTAGGATTAGGGTTAATTGCACAGTCTCCAAATACAGAAACACGATCTTCTAAACACATAAAGAATACAGAAGATACTACAGATGCTGTGGGTTTCGTTTTTATAAATTGAAGTGCTGGACGTATTGTATGCTGTGTGGTGTTTACTGCTCCAGATACCATTCCATGGGCATGACCTTTATAAATCATCATAGTTCCAAAATAAGAAACATCGGCCATTACATCTTTTGCCATATCCATGTTTACACCTTTATGTTTTCGTAATTCATAAAAAGTTATTGCGTATTCTTTTGCTAATTCCGATGTTAAAGGGTCTATTATTTGAATACGATCTAAATCTAATGGAATACTTAGTTTATTGGTTTTAGACTTTATTTTTATAGGGTCGCCCAATAAAACTACTTCTACTACTCCTGAAGCCAATAATCTAGACGCTGCTCTCAAAACACGTTCGTCGTATCCTTCTGGTAACACAATACGCTTTTTTTGTTGTTGAGCTCGCTTCAATAAATTATATTGAAACATTCGTGGGGTTACCACCTTGCTTTCAAATTCAATTAACTTCTCTGCTAATCTATCGGTATTTACGTATTTTTCGAATATAGCTATTGAAGTTGTTATTTTTTGGGTATTTTCTGCATATATAGCCGATTGTATATTACCTACACTGTTCGTTACATCAAAAGTACCTTTATTCACAGAAATTATGGGTACTGTTAGTTTTACTCCTTCAATTAATTTAAGTATTGAGTCTTCTGGTATAATCCCTCCAGTTAGGATAATTCCTGATATTTTTGGGTAGTTAACTGATTTACTGGCTTGAAGTGCTCCTAAAATAATATCTGATCTATCTCCTGGTGTAATAACTAAGCTATTATTTTTTAAGTGTGTTAAATAGTTATGAAGTTGCATCGCTCCTACTCCATAATTATCTGCTTGATTGTTTAAGAATTGTTCTCCAAATAAAACTTCACCTTCCAAGTAAGCTGTAATTTCTTTTAATGTAGGGCTTCGAAGAGATTTAATAGACGGTATAACTATTTTTTCTGTGGTATTAGGCATAATACCGTCTAACTTATCGGTAATCGCTTTCTTATTCTTTTTAGCCACCTTATTGGCCACTACAGCAATTACTTCAACTTCTTTAGATTTAAATGTATCGTAGGCTAATTTTAGTTTCCCTACTGTATCTGAAATGTTTTTCTTTTTGCTGTTGGCTACAATAATAGCAGGGATACCTAAATTTTTTGCCATTAATACATTAACATCAAACTCCATTATACTACCGTCTTCAGAAAAATCGGTACCCTCCACAACTACTATATCAAAACGTTCTGTTACTTTTTTATATTTTTCAATAATTGTATCAAATACTTCTCCTTTTTTTCCAATATTAAATTTTTCAACGACTTGCGAGCGTGTAAATCCATAACAATCTTCAAAAGAAATATTTAAATCGAAATGAGAAATTACTGTACTAATATGGTTATCTATATCCCCTTCTTCAAAGTTATCTATAATAGGCCTAAAATATCCAACCGTTGCTGTTTTTCCAAGAAGGGTTCTTACCAATCCTAAAACTATAATAGACTTCCCACTATTGGGCTCGCTGGTGGCTATGTAAATTCCTGTATTCATCTCTTTTTATTTGAATTTAAAGATACGTATTATGCTTATTTGATATAGAAAATACTTTTATAAATATTAGCAGTTAGCCAATCGTTTTATTAAAAAACAACTAACGATATGCTCAAAAAATTAGCATTTTGTATAACGAATTAAAACTTTTTAAAGTTAATTTGAATTATTTAATTTAAAATTTACTCTTTTACAATTTACTCTAAAATATTGTCTTAGGCTATATTTATTGTATATCGCGGCTTCATAATAAAATACGAATACATAATTTGGGCTTAAGCATTATATCTTAGTTTATATATAATATACTTTTCTCTATTAAAAAGTAAGAGGGTTAGTATCTCAATACATCGGGTGTTTGTTATATTTGCGGTTCTTAAATTTATTGAAAATGAAAATTTCTTACAACTGGTTAAAGCAGTTTTTACATATCGATTGGGATTCCGAAAAAACAGGAGAGTTATTAACTAATTTAGGGTTAGAAGTTGAAGGAATTAAACCTTTTGAAAGTATAAAAGGTAGTCTAAAAGGTGTTGTTGTAGGTTATGTGGTAGATTGTAATCCGCATCCTAACGCCGATAAATTACGGATTACAAAAGTTGATTTAGGAGAGGATAATCCTGTACAAATTGTATGTGGTGCTCCTAATGTTGCTAAGGGCCAAAAAGTAGCTGTAGCCACCATAGGCACTGAATTATTTACTAAAGATGGCAATTCTTTCAAAATAAAGAAAGGAAAAATTAGAGGTGAAGAAAGCTTTGGAATGCTTTGCGCAGAAGACGAATTAGGTATTGGAAAGGGACACGATGGTATTCTTGTTTTAGATGAAAACTTAAAAATAGGTACTCCATTAGCAGAGGTTTTTGAAATTGAAACCGACGAAATTTTTGAGATTGGGCTTACACCTAATCGTGCCGACGCTATGAGCCATTTTGGTACTGCTCGCGATTTAAAAGCCGGATTACAGCAACAAGGCATTACAAAGGAATTAATTAGTCCTTCTGTTATGAGTTTTCATGTAGAAAACAGGTTACATAAATTTGATATTCATGTGTCGGATATTGAATTGACTCCTCGTTATTGTGGTGTAACCATTACTGGTATAAAAATAGAAGAATCCCCTAAATGGATTCAAAACAGATTAAATGCTATAGGTATTGTTCCTAAAAATAATGTAGTAGACATTACTAATTACGTAATGCATGAACTAGGACAGCCACTTCATGCTTTTGACACCAATAGCATTACAACAGGAAAAGTGCATGTTAAAACACTAAAAGCTGGCACTAAATTTACAACTTTAGATGGAGTAGAACGTACATTACACGAAGAGGACTTAATGATTTGCGATGGTGATACTCCTATGTGTATTGCAGGAATTTTGGGTGGTATAGACTCTGGAGTAAATGATGGAACCTCTCAAATTTTCTTAGAAAGCGCTTATTTTAACCCTGTAAGTGTTCGTAAAACTGCAAAGCGCCATGCATTAAATACCGATGCTTCTTTCCGCTTTGAAAGAGGAATAGATCCTAACTTTACGGAATATGCTTTAAAACGTGCAGCTTTACTTATACAAGAGTATGCTGGTGGAATTGTTACTAGCGATATTACGGATTTGTACCCCAAAAAATTTGAAGATTACCAAGTAGTGCTTTCTTTTGAAAATACTAATAAGTTAATTGGCGAAGTAATTCCTAGAGAAACTATTAAAAGTATTTTATCATCATTGGAAATCAAAATTAATAACGTTACAGAAAGTGGACTAGGATTAACCATTCCTTTTTACAGAAATGATGTACAAAGAGAAGCCGATGTAATTGAAGAAATTTTACGTGTGTATGGGTATAATAATATCGGTTTTACTAATAAACTAAATGCGTCTATAGCTAGTGTACCTAAGGTAGAAGACTATAAGATTCAGAATAAAATTGCAGATCAATTAGTAGGTCAAGGCTTTGCCGAAATCATGTCCAACTCTTTAACTACTCCTAAATATATTAACTATATTACAGAGTTGAAGGAACAGGAAAATATAACGATTCTTAACCCCTTAAGTTCCGATTTATCTGTAATGCGACAGTCCATGTTATTTTCGGGATTAGAAGCCGTTTCATATAATATTAATAGGAAAAGTACTAATTTAAAGTTTTTTGAATTTGGCAAAACTTACCATAGTATAGAAGGTAAAAATACAGAAAACAAGCATTTAAGTTTATTTGTAACAGGTAATCAAACTTCTGAAAGTTGGAATCAGCCTTCCCAACCAAGTAATTTCTTTTTCTTAAAAGCTATTATAGAACGAACGCTACAACGTTTAGGAATAACAAAAACACAAACTAGCCCCGTTAATTCTTCTGTTTTTTCTGAAGGAATCCAATTATCGCAAGGGAAAAATATTTTAGTACAATTAGGAGTAGTTTCTCACAAAATAACTAAACAATTTAATATTAGTCAAACCGTACTCTTTGCCAATTTTAACTGGTCTGCTATTATTGAAAATTTAAAGTTTAAAAACATAAAACTTGTCGATTTACCTAAATTTCAACCTGTACGACGTGATTTTGCCTTATTATTGGACAAAAATATCACATATCAACAACTGTTTGAAACTGCTTTTAAGCAAGAGCGTAAATTACTTAAAGAGGTAAATTTGTTTGATGTGTATGAAGGCAAAAATCTTCCAGAAAATAAAAAATCTTATGCTTTAAGTTTTACTTTATTGGACAATAAAAAAACTTTAAATGATAAGCAAATTGATAAAATTATGAATCAATTGCAACAAACCTTTGAAAAAGAATTTGGTGCTGAATTAAGATAAGTCTATAATTCTTCACTCCCTAAGGAAGACCGTTTGAATGTTTCAAACGGTCTTTTGTATTAAAACAGTTTTTTAATTAAACCTTTTAAAATAACTTTAGTCTAAGTATATAAAACTATATAATTTGACAGAAGAAGCTGTTTTAATACAAAATTTAAAATCTCCAAGCACAAGAGAAAAGGCTTTTACCTTGTTACTGGATCAATATCAGCAACGTTTGTATTGGCATATCCGTAAAATTGTGTTATTACATGAAGATGCAGACGATGTACTTCAAAACACCTTTATTAAAATATATAAAGGGCTTCCCAAATTTAAAGGAAATAGCACTTTGCATACATGGATGTATCGAATTGCTTATAATGAAGCAATTTCCTTTATCACTAAAAAACAAAAAAGACTAAGAATATCTTCTGAAGAATTGACTTTAAAAATTTTAAGTGAATTAAAAGAAGATGTATATTTCGAAGGAGATGAAATTCAATTCCAATTACAAAAAGCAATTAATACACTTCCTGAAAAACAAAAACGAGTATTTCAAATGAGGTATTTTGATGATTTAAAATTTAGTGAAATTTCCGAAATTTTAGGAACTTCGTTGGGTGCCTTAAAAGCGTCTTACCATTTAGCCCATAAAAAAGTAGAACAATTTTTAAAAAAGTAAGCTCCTATGAGAAATAACAATACAAATACCAAAGAGGGCTTTACCATTCCTAATAATTATTTTAATAAAAATAAAACCTCTATTTTAAAATCAATATCAACTTCTAATATAAAAGATGATGGTTTTACTACATCACCTCAATATTTTTCTAGTTCTAAAAAAGCAATTCTAAAAAGCACAATCAACTCCGAACCCATATCTATATTTTCTAAAAAGTGGATTTTTATTAGTGTAACCATTGCTGCTTCACTAATCTTACTTTTCTCAATATCAAATTATAATACCAAAACTACATCTAATACCATTGTTACTATAGCCCCTCAAATCGACACAACTTCTAATAATTTTATTAGTGACGAAACTAATACTACTAAAGACTTATTATTATCCATATACATAGACGATTCGTACACAGAAGAATCTATAGACGATTACGCCTTGGAAAGCTTAATTTTTTAATAAAATAGTTCCTACTTTTAGTTAAAATACAACTCGTTTAAATCTGATTTAGGCATTATCTCTTTGCTCTGAAGTTGTAACATATAATAGATATTCTAAATTAGAAATTAAGCCTAAGAAAGTTTTATTGTCCTTGATAATTCCTCTTTACTTAGAAAAACTTAATCTGCATTATTCTTCAACTTTTTTTAATAACAAATATGATAGTAAAAAAACAATATTGATATTAAACCTTTTGAATAATAATTAGTCTAAAACTACAGAACGTTCTACACTAGTTTAATCCTATTAATCAAATGATATGAAAATTCTAAATATAATAACCATTACCTCTATATGTATTTTAATGCTAAATACTGTAATTGCACAGAAAAAAAAGCTCAAAGTTGACAATTTAACAGAGCAACAAGAAATACTTTTAAAAAATAATAGACAGAAAAGTAAGGCTGATATGAAAG
The DNA here is from genome assembly GCA_938011245.1 of uncultured Aquimarina sp. Lineage (GTDB taxonomy): Bacteria > Bacteroidota > Bacteroidia > Flavobacteriales > Flavobacteriaceae > Aquimarina. Next base: position 18,025 of record CALLUJ010000028.1, read on the forward strand.
AGTTTAAAAAGACTTTAAACAAAGAACAGTTAGCTATTTTAAATAATAAAGCTTTAGACAAAAGAGAAAAAAGACAAACTTTACGTAAAACTTTATCTCCAGAACAAAAAGCTGTTTTTAAAGCCAATTTAGAAAATAATATAAAAAATAAAAAAGCATTTAAAAGTACTCTTTCTGAAGAACAAAAAAAGCAATTTTATCAAAACAACAGACCTCTTGGAAACAAACACCACAAAGGTGTTAAGCATAAAAATAAAATGTTGTTTTTAAAAAATCTTACCGATAGTCAAAAACAACTTTTAAAAACGAATCGAGAAAAGATGATGGCTAATAAAGAGAAATTTAAATCCTCTTTAACCGACAATCAAAAAACGATATTAAAAGATGAGAAATTGAATCGAAAAGAACGAATAGAGAAACTTAAAACTACACTTACAGATAAACAAAGAGCTAGTTTTGAAGCTAACCGAAAAGCTATTAAAGCCAATCGAAAAATCTTTAGACAAACTCTTACCGAATCACAAAAAAAACAGTTAGCTGAATTAAAGGCCAAAAAGAATAAGCAATAATTTCCCCCGAATTTTGATTAAAACGTAAAGTATCTTTTTACTTTACGTTTTTTTATTCATTATCGTAACGTTTAAGTCTTCAACTGCTATATATTTAAAAAAACTACTTCTTAAACAATCGTAGGGTAGTATAAAATTGCACGCCAAACAATAAACTACTTAATAATAAATGAATTGGTTGAGATAAAAATGGAAAATCCAAATAATACAATACAATTCCTGAAAGTACTTCCATAAATAGTAAAACAACAATCCAATTTACCAAACCTAACGTTTTATTTGCCTTTTTGATTAACCAAACCCAACATAAATTAATTATTACCACAACAACTGAAAAAGAGCGATGTATATAAAAAATAATTGGAGGTATAGACAACCAATTGTTTTGATTTTTATGTGCATTTAATTGCATTTGTACATCTATATATTGGCGTAACTGTGTTCCTAGAGTAACTTGTATTAAAGTAACAAATATTACTGCTATTGCTAAAGGTTTTATTAAACGAGAATAATTTTTTAAAACAGGTAAATATTCTTTACTAAGAAATCTAATCCCTAATAGAAAAGCTACTATAAAAAACACAAATAATACATGCAGTGTAATTTTTACTGGTTGCAAATTAGTATCCACTACAATTTTTCCTAAAACAGCTTCTATACCTACACTAATTAATGTTAAAAAAGATAATATTGCATATCTTTTATCTTTGCTCCATTGAAACAAACTCAATACAAACAGAAATAACAATGGAATACCAAACAATACAGTTGCCAATCTGTTAATATATTCTATCCAAGTATGTACTGGGTTGAATATAGCATAATCGTGTTTAGCATAACGCTCCCAATTATTAGCGTTATATTGGTTTTTAGATACAAAATCTCTTTTCACTACAAAAAGCTGTTCTTCCCTTATTATTTTTTGTCCTTTTTTATAATTATGGTTAATCTTCCATTGCAATTGGGATGCATTAGTTGGAGGAATACTGTATCCAAAACATTTTGGCCAGTCTGGACACCCCATTCCAGAGCCTGTCATTCGTACTACAGCACCTGCAATAATTACAATATATACCAGGATAATAGAAATTAATAATATGGGACGAAAAAGTATTTTAAACATATAGGCTTTATTTCTAATACAAATTTCGGATATTCCTAAACCTTATAATAATATTAATAGTCTTTTTATAGTTTTTATAACCATAAACAATCTAAATAGTCCGTAAGCATATGCAACAAAAGTCCAATAGCTATAACTCTAATTTTAGGAAACAACAATAATAATACATACACCCCAATCGCTATATAGGAGTGCAAAAAATGAAACCCAACACTACACCTATTAGAATCAAAAATAGGATTTGCTACTAGGTGATCTAAATCGACCAACATTGTTAACAATAAAAGAAAACTTACTTTTTTCCATTGAAATTTAAAACAGCTATAAGCTAATATTATAGGAAATATAAAATGTAATCCATAGTGAATTCCTCCTCTAACAATTTCTACGGATGTCATAACTCAATTTCACTAATTACAGGGTAATGATCTGACCATTCTTCAAGCTTTAAAACTTTATGAGAATGCACTTTAGCCGTTTTAGGTACTAAAATAAAGTCTATACGAGTTGGAAAATAACTAAAATCGAAAGTAGCTCCAAATCCAGAACCTCCTTCTACAAAAGTATCTTTTAAATTACATTCTCTTATCAATTTATTATATTCGTACGAGTATGCATTATTATTAAAATCACCTAATACAATACACGGATAAGGACTTCTTTTAATATGCTTAACTAGGTTATTAACCTCTTTTTCGTGAATTCGAAATCCTTTTCTTATTTTCTTTCCATTATTCAAAAAGCCTTTCTTTTTCAATACTTTTGGGTCTTTAGAAAATTTATAGGACTGAAAATGTAAGTTATATATTCTTACCGTGTCTTTTTTAGTAAATACATCCGCATAAGAAATATCTTTACGATTGGTAGAACTTAACACTTCTAAATGACCAAAATTTATAATTTTATAACTGCTATAAATCCAACTTTGGGACTTTATAGAGGTATTAAAATTAGATTGGGGGAATACCGATTGTTTAAAATAACTACCCTCTTGTAAACCTAAAACATTTATTTCTAAAGAATCTAATAATCCAAAAACATTGTCTTTAACATTAAATCTTTTTCTATTTTGATTCTTAAAATTAAGCACATTAAATGTTGCTAATTTAATAGTATTTACTTTCTCTATATTATTGGCTCTCTTTGAATTAAAAGCTACAAAACAATTTACCTCTTTATGTCCTAACAATAGAATTATTAAAGATAATAATATCCGCTTATCTAACTTTATTAACCAAAAGCAACTTAGTATAAGATGTAGTACTAATAATAAAGGAAAAAACAATGAATGTCCATTAAAAATAGACTGTTGAGACGGAGGTATATAGGAGAGTAAATAATACATAATGCTTCCTAATACAGCAATAATATTTAAGAAAAAAACGACTCCCTTAATCATCCTACCCTTTTCCTGCTTTAAATAATATTTCTTTTTCCTTTTTGGAAAGGCTTTCGTAACCACTTTTACTAATCTTATCTAAAATAGCATCAATTATTGCTTGATTAGGGTTTTGTGATTTATTACTAGTTGTTCTTCTATTTTGGCTTTTAGTATTTTGTCTATATACGGTTTTTAATCTTACTTTTTCCTTTGGCTTAAATAAGCCTACAATCCAATCCATTGCTTTTTCTACAGGAGTTCCTAAATCATTTCCTTTTTGTAATTGTATCATATACAGATAGCCAATAAAAGCTCCTCCTAAATGGGAAAAATGTCCTCCTGCATTAGTTCCCGATCCCAATTGTATAACATCCCATATTAATAACCCTACACACAACCACCATAATTTAAAAGTTATAGGAATAAACATTAATTTAAATGGACTATTAGGGCTTTGAATAGTAGCCGCTACCATTACCGCATTAACGGCTGCCGATGCTCCAACCATATGACTTTGAATTCCTGAAAAAAGAGGAAAAACAGCAAACGCAATCATAAAAAATAGCGCTCCAAAAATAATCCCTAGAAAATACAGGTTTAAAAATCTTCTTCCGGTATGAATATTCAAAAAAATTTGTCCAAAAAAATACAGAAATAACATATTGTATAAAATATGTCTAAAACCCGAATGAAGAAATCCGTAGGTAATAATTGTCCATGGTTTTTGTATATACTGAAAAATATCGTTTGGAAAACTAAACCATCCTTTTAATAAACTCAAATCCGTTTTAAAAAGGATCCCTACAATAACCAATAGTTCAAATAACAGGAAAAAGGCTATATTAATTAATATCAAGCGGTTTAAAACGGGGGCTTGAACAAAATACCGTGTGTAAGCTTGTTTAATATCCATAATTTAATGCCAACGATGTTGATTAAACGAATTTTTTTTCCAGTACCATATTGTTAAAAAGCCTATTAACGCTCCTCCTAAATGAGCCCAATTAGCAGTATTTGCTGGACCAATAATATTATTTCCTGTAAGTGCAGCGTACAAATCTAAAAGCACATACCCTCCTATTAAGTATTTTGCTTTTATAGGTACTGGTATAAACATTATCATTAAAGGCAAATTAGGATATAATACTCCAAAAGCTACTACTACTCCAAAAATTGCTCCCGAAGCTCCTACCATAGGTGTAGTAAATGCGTCAATCATACTTATAGCAGCTTCTTTAGATATACCATCCAAAATGCGGTAACGCCCTGTCTGAATTACTTCTTGAAAAAAAACAGTCATATCTTCGGTTGACATTCCTTGTTGTAAGTACAAATCATATGTTGGCAAAAAAGAATAATACATAGAAGCTAATTGTAAAGCCGCTGCTCCTATACCTGCAGAAAAGTATAAAAATAAAAATTTAGTTTGTCCTAACGAATTTTCTATTTGACTTCCAAACATATACAAGGCAAACATATTGAAAAATATATGGGTAGTACCACCATGCATAAACATATGGGTTAATAATTGCCAAATCTTAAAATTAGGATGTTTAGGAAACCATAATGCAAAAAGTGCATTTGCATCAATCCCTTTAGATTTTAGCAGTTCACTTCCTATAAAAAAAACCACATTAATAATTAATAAGGTTTTAACGGTATCCGTTATTCTTCCCATACTTAAAATTTTTTATCTAATTCGTCTACACTTAATGTCGTGTACGTTTTTTTTCCATTAGGAGCCCTATCTGGTTCTTCGCAAGCAAATAGTTGATCTACTAAATGCATTTGCATTTCTTTTTCCAAGGTAGCACCGGTTTTTACGGCCGCACTTTTAGCTAAAGATTTTGATAATACTTCTAATTGCGAAAAACTATTTTTAGGCACTTCTAGTTCAATATCCGATATTAACTGTTCTAAAATAATAGAAACTTCGCTTTCGGTTACTAAAGTAGGGATTCCTGTAATAGAAATACTGTCTTCGTCAAAATTCTGAAACCCAAATCCAGAAGCTATTAATTGTTCTTCTAAGGAAGCCAATATAGCTACTTCCGATTTACTAAATGTTAGTTGTAAAGGAAATAATAATTGTTGGCTTATAGCTTTACACTGAGAGATTTGTTTTCTAAAATCTTCATATAATATACGTTGATGAGCTCTATTTTGATGAATAATTACCAACCCACTTTTAATAGTGCTTATTAAATATTTATTTTGTAGTTGATAGACATTCTTAGTAGTTGTTTCCGCTTTGTTGCTTTCAAAAAATAATCCCTCTGTATTTGCTACGCTTTCAAACTGCATTTTAGAAGCTAAAACTTCTATATCCGATTCGTTATCTGTTGTTGTATTTAAACCTGAATATAAGCTCTCCCATTGAGGGGCTACTTTTTTATTAAAACTTGCATTATAGGTATTCTGTCCTTTAGTTACTGATTTTTGCAAATTAGCACTAGACTTCGTATCGGGTTCAAAAGGATTAAAAGTACGGTCTACCTCTATTTGTGGTATTTGGGCTGTTTTATTTTTATATTCGTAAGGTACATCCATTGTGGCTTCTCTATCAAAATCTAAAACAGGTGCTACATTAAATTGTCCTAAACTATGTTTTACTGTGGCACGTATTATAGCGTATAATGCTTGTTCATTATCAAATTTCACTTCTGTTTTTGTAGGATGAATATTGATATCGATACTTTTAGGGTCTACACGCAAATACAAGTAATAACTAGCATGTGTTTTAGGTTGTAATAAACCTTCAAAAGCTGACATAACTGCATGATGCAAATAGGGACTTTTTACAAAACGATCATTCACAAAAAAGAATTGTTCTCCTCTTGTTTTTTTGGCAAATTCTGGTTTTCCTACAAAGCCTTTAATATCTAATATTTCTGTAGTTTCTTGTACTGGGACTAACTTTTCATTTGTTTTTCCTCCAAAAATATGCACTAACCGTTGCCTTACATTACTTACCGGGAGCTTAAATAATTCGGATCCATTCGAATAAAATTCAAATTTAATATTAGAATGAATCATTGCTACTCTATGAAATTCGTCAATTACATGACGTAATTCTACAGGGTTAGATTTTAAAAAATTTCGACGAGCTGGTACGTTAAAAAATAAGTTTTTTACCCAAATAGTAGTTCCTTTTGGAGTAGCGCAAGGTTCTTGAGTAATTACTTCGCTTCCTTCTATTTTTATGTGAGTTCCTAAATCTCTATTTTCTTGTTTAGTACGCATTTCTACGTGCGCAATTGCTGCAATAGAAGCTAAAGCTTCTCCTCTAAAACCTTTTGTAGATAAATTAAATAAATCATCTGCCGATTTAATTTTAGAAGTAGCATGACGCTCGAAACACAACCGGGCATCTGTAGTACTCATCCCTTTGCCATTGTCTACAACTTGGATAAGGGTTTTTCCTGCTTCTTTAATAATTAAACTAATTTCTGTTGCTCCCGAGTCTATAGCATTTTCTAATAATTCTTTAACTACAGACGCTGGTCTTTGTACCACTTCTCCTGCAGCTATTTGGTTGGCTACATGATCGGGTAATAACTGAATAATATCGGACATTAGTTGTTGAAGAAAATTGAGAGATCAAACTCTATAAAAAACAAAAATAGAATTACTAAAATAATTCCTATAATTAGTACTCGTTTATTAGAATTGCTCCTAGGATTACTTCTATATTCATCCCAAGCTTTAGAAAATTTACCCTTCATTCCACTGGGTGTTTCTAATGTAGATCTATAGGGGTCAAACTTTTGTTTAATAGCAAATGGACTATCTTCTGCTTCACTTTTATAATAGCGAGGTGTGTAGCTGTATTTTTTGTTTTTTCTCCGTGTTAATAAACCCATAACGTAAAGTTACTTAAAATTGAAGAAAACCTAAATGCTTTTAACTTTGAACTAACGATGGTAAACCTTAAAATTTGGCATTTTTTCTTAATTGGGCCATCTTTATTGCTGCTATTGCTGCTTCTGTCCCTTTATTTCCATGAATTCCTCCAGAACGATCTATGGATTGTTGCTCTGTATTATCGGTAAGCACACAAAATATTACAGGAATATCGCTTTGAATATTTAAGTCTTTAATTCCTTGAGTTACCCCTTCACATACAAAATCAAAATGTTTAGTTTCTCCTTGAATTACACAACCTACAACAATAATAGCATCTAACATATCATATGCTTGTTGCATCTTTTTTGCACCGTAAATGAGTTCAAAGCTACCTGGAACATCCCAACGTACAATATTTTCTTTTAATGTCCCACAATCTATAAATGCATCGAAAGCTCCTTGAAAAAGACCGTTTGTAATTTTGTTATTCCATTCTGAAACAACAATCCCAAATCGAAAGTCTCTCGCATTTGGGATTGTTGTTTTATCGTAAATCGATAAGTTTTTATTTGCTGTTGCCATTTTTTTAACTCTTAAAAAAGTTTAAGTCATTAGCTAAACCTTTATTCTATTGTTTCAACTATACGTTTTTATCTTTTTACAATTCTTGAATATGTTGCAAACCACATTACATTACAGACAAATTCTATTACTTAATAGCTTTAGCTCGTGCTAATAACCCTTCTACCTCCGAAAATGCTGTACTCTTTACGAACTCTTTTTTTATTTTTTCTAAAGAACTTACTGCTATACTCGGTTTTCCTTGGTCTATAGCTAGTTTTGCTAATTTTAATAAAAACTTAGGTGTTGTAAAGTCATTCTCTTCTACTTCAGATGCTTTTTGGTAAAACTTTAATGCCTCATCATAATTCTTCAATTGTGCAAAAGAATCTGCTATTCCTCCATAAGATAAAGCTTCTAGTATTGGATCTTTAGAAGAAAATTTTTCTAACGCTGTTATGGCTTCTTTGTACTTTCCTGTTTTTAACAGCGCAAAGCCTGCATAATAATTGGCAATATTCCCTGTATTTGTACTCCCATACTCGTCTACAACTTCTAACAACCCTAATTTCCCTTCTCCCCCATTTAAAGCAAGGTTATACAGAGAGTCTTTTTGTGTTGCCTCTGCTTGCTCTGCTAGCTTAAAGAACTTTTGAGCTTGGTACATCTCATTGGCTGCTGTAGCTTCCTTAGGTTGCCTCACAAACTTATCAAAACCTATATATACCAAAGCAAATAGCGCTAATACTGCTACTCCAATAAAAATATATTTTTGATTTTCTGCTACCCATTCTTCAGTCTTACCTGCTGTTTCATCTAAAGTATTAAACACCTCTGCAGTAGTAGATTCCATTTCTTCTGCTGCAATTTCTGCTTCCTTATCTACTTGTTCTTTTACCGCTTTAGGCTTATAGCCTCTTTTCTTATATGTTGCCATTTATGTATTTAATTATAAGCAGAGCAAAAATATACTTTTTATTGAATTTTGAAAGCCTTAACCTCATTTATATTACTAACTTGTTAACGATTTAACTAACAATACTTCACAATTTAAATAGGTCTATTTTTAAAAGGCTTTGGGTATATCTTCCAAAACAGCCAACACCAACTTCCAATACTTTTGTACCGATGTTATAGAAACACGCTCATCTGGAGAATGTGCCCCTCTAATAGTTGGACCAAAGGAAATCATTTCCATTTCTGGATAATGCTGCCCAATAATGCCACACTCTAAACCTGCATGACATGCCATTACATTGGCTTGCTCGTTATGCAGTTTAAAATAAGTATTGTCTACTAATTTCAAAATTGTCGAATCCTTCTTAGGTTGCCATCCTGGATAAGCCCCTCCAAAACTTACCTTACACCCCGATAATTCGAAAGTAGCTTGTAATGCATTAGCCACATCGTCTCTTGAAGACGACACGCTACTTCTTGTTAAACATTCTATTTTTAGTTCTCCTTTACTTATATTAATCTTAGCTATATTATTTGATGCTTCTACTAGGTTTTCTATTTCTGGAGACATTCTATAAACTCCATTATGGGCGGTATATATTGAGTTTAATATTTGTTCTTGTACTCCAATACTCATTACTGTTCTAGGAGCTTCTATAGGCAAAACATTAATTAGTAAACTAGGATCAATTCGTTCTTGTTCCTTATTAATTATGTTACTTAAAGATTTTATGTTATTTACAAAGGTTTGTTCATTAATCTTATCGACAACCACCTTCGCTTCGCTTTCTCTAGGGATAGCATTCCTTAAGCTTCCTCCTTGGACACTAGAAATACGTAATCCATATTTTTCATACCCTTTATACAACAATCGGTTCATAATTTTATTAGCATTCCCTAATCCTTTATGAATGTCAATACCAGAATGCCCACCTTCTAAACCTTTTACTTCTATTTTATACCCTACCGCAGTTACATCTACAGTCTCTTCTTCATAAAAACGCTCTGCCGTAACGTCTATACCTCCAGCACAACCTATACAAATTTCATCATCTTCTTCTGTATCTAGATTTAATAAAATAGTCCCCGAAAGCAAATTTTTATCTAAAAATTGAGCTCCAGTCATACCTGTTTCTTCGTCTACCGTAAAAAGGGCTTCTATTTTGGGGTGATTAATATTGTTAGATGCCAAAATTGCCATAATTGTAGCTACTCCAATACCATTGTCTGCACCCAAGGTAGTTCCTTCTGCTTTGATCCAATCTTCTTCAATTTTCATTTGTATTCCTTGAGAATCAAAATCAAAACTAGTATTGTTATTTTTTTGATGCACCATATCTAAATGCGACTGCATTACTACGGTTTTACGATTTTCAAAACCTTTAGTTGCTGGTTTAATAATTAATACATTCCCAACTTTATCTTGTTTCGACTCTAATCCTAACGACTTAGCAAAGTCTAACATAAAGGCAATAACCCGTCCTTCTTTTTTAGAAGGTCTAGGTACTGCATTTAAATTAGAAAAGTGTTTCCATATTTCTTTTGGCTCAAGTTTTAATATATCTGTATTCATTAGTTATATATCTTTTTACTCAAATATAAGTATTAGGACATCTTTAAACTCTAATTATTTACCAAAAATCTATTACGTTAGGCCTAAGCTTAGTAATAGAACAAAAAGTAATTATTTAACGAAACAATCGTTTTTAAAGCCTATTAAATATAATTTTTTTTGAGTCCTAGTAATCCCTGTATATAACCATCTCAAATAATCTTTAGAAACTCCATCTGGTAAATAAGGTTTTTCTACATATACATGGGGCCACTGCCCACCTTGCGATTTATGGCAAGTAATTGCATAAGAAAATTTTACTTGTAGTGCATTAAAATACGGATTACTTTTAACTTTTAAAAAACGTTTATACTTTGAACGTTCCTCCTCATAATCCAAAAGCACTTCTTGATATAATCTATTAGACTCTTCGTAAGTTAATGATGCAGTTTCCGACATTAGAGTATCTAAAATTAAAACCGTTTCAACAGGGGCCATATTAGGATAATCAATCATCCGTAATTTTACTTCTGCAAAACGAAAAGTATATATTTCCTTAATATCGAATATTTCTAACACCTCTATAATATCGCCATTAGCTATAAAACCAGCTTCTGAAGTAGGTTCTAACCAAAAATAATTATTCTTTACCACCATTAAAAAGTCTCCCACAGAAAGATCATTTTCTTTAAAAAGAATACGTTCTCTAATTTGTTTGTTATATAAATTAGCTCTTTTGTTACTTCTTACTATAATTACTGTTCCTTCATGTCCATGCTTATTATAAGAATCCTGTAAACACTCTACAATTTCATTTCCTTCTTCTAAGCGAATTACATCCTTAGCATACTCAATATTAAATTTAAAGTCTTCAAAAAAATCACCTTTCAACAATTCTCTTAACACTGTAGCATTAGACAAAATTGCACTATCATTATCTTGTCTAACCACTTCGTTTAATTCTAATGTGCTTATATTTTTATTAAAATTAAGAGATAAAAAGTGTTCATCTAAAGCAGGGCTTAACTCTGACTTTACAGGAGGCAACTGTGCTGTATCTCCTATAAACAACACTTTACAATTAGACCCCGAATATACATATTGAAGTAAATCGTTTAACAATGATCCGTTTTCAAATAATTTACTATCCGAAGCAATATCTGGCACCATAGAAGATTCATCAATAATAAACAAAGTATTAGTGTATTTATTTTTTTTCAACGAAAACCCTATTCCTCCATTAGCCTGTTTTTTGGGGTAATAAATATGTCTATGTATTGTAAACGCTTGCTTGTTAGAATAACTACTAATTACCTTTGCTGCCCTACCAGTAGGAGCCAATAACACATACTTTAATTGAATTTGCCACAATTGAGAAACCAATGCGCCTATTAATGTTGTTTTTCCTGTTCCTGCATATCCTTTCAATATAAATAGTCCATCTTTATCTTTATCTAGCAAAAAATTTGACAATAATTGTAAACATTCCTGCTGAAGATTTGTAGGGCTATGTGGAAATTTTGAGGTTAAAAGACTGAAAAACTTATGATTATCCAATAAAAGAAGATTTGTAGTATTATTTTTCAAAGATAATCAAGAAAAAAATTACACATTCTTTTATGAATCAAAAAAAATTGTAGTTTTGTTTTTATCTAAATTAAACGCATTTAATTAATAATCAAATGAAAATAGTAATACAATTAGTATTATGGGTGGTAATCGCTTTTTTAGGATATAAAGTGTATGACTCTGTTTATAGTTCTGTGAGATTTCAAGAAATAAAAAAAGAACGTTTTGCTGAAGCCGTAACGCAATTAAAAAAAATTAGAACTGCCCAATCGGCTTATAAAACTATTACTGGAAAGTACGCCAACGATTATGATAAATTAGCTAAATTTATAGATACTGCTAAATTTACTATTACACAACAAAGGGATTCTAGTTTTATTCGATTTAATAAAGAATTACGTATCGATCAATCTATTGACACTATTGTTGTCGATATTTTAGGGTTCGAATCTGTTAAGGATTCTTTGTTTTCTAATATTGATTACAACAAACTAAAGGTTATAGATTTAGGCGATAACAAAACTGCTGAAATAAATTTAGAAACTAGTGCTGTTGAAAAAAATGAGATATTATATCCAACTTTTCAAGCTACTGTTGCTAAAAGAGAGTTACTCTCCGATCAAGATGAAAATTATATTGACCAAGAAGAGAAGCTACAATCTTTAGAAGAGATTAACGGAACACATATTACTGTAGGTTCTTTAGTTGAAGTAAATACCAATGGTAATTGGCCAATAGTATATGACAAGTAGTCCTGATTTTAAGTTAGAAAACACAACTTATAATTTATCCATTCAATTAAGTTTGAATGGATTTTCTTTTTGTATTGTCAATTCTAAAAATCAAATTATAACCTCCGAAAATAATTTCTCAGAACATCATTTATTTTCTGAACAAGAACTTTGTGAACACCTTACAAAAGCTTTTAAAACAAAACCCGAATTACAAGCACCGTTTAAAGATGTTTCTGTAATTTATACAAACGAGCTATATACTTTTGTTCCTAAAAATTTATACGATGCTAAGCATAAAGAACTTTATTTTAAATTTTCTGTAAAAACGTTAACTACGGATCTCATTTACGAAGATGTTCTATTATTAGCTCCTATTGTAAATTTATTTATCCCATTTGTAAACATTAACAATTATTTACTAGATCGCTTTTCTCAATTTAATTTTCAACATCATTCTAGCCTATTGGTAGATTATATTTTGAAAGAAAAAAAACATAACGAATCTGAAATTGTTCATCTGTTTTTTCATGCTCAACATTTCGATATTATAATTAGTAAAGATTCAACGTTAATACTATGCAACACTTATAAAAAAGAAAGTAAAGAAGATGTATTATACTATCTATTATTTACTTTAGAACAACTAAATCTTTCTCCTAATAAAACTACAGTAATACTTTTGAATGCTATCCCTAAAGCTTATTTCGATTTATTATACAAATACATTAGACATTTAAATAAGGCTCCTAAAATTACTACCCATTTAATTCATCACTTAGCTTTACAATTATGAGAATAATTTCTGGAACTTTTAAAGGAAGACGCTTAACCGCTCCAAAAAAACTCCCTGTTCGCCCTACTACAGATATGGCAAAGGAAGCTTTATTTAATATTATCAATAATCAGTACTATTTTAATCAAATAAGTGTATTAGATGTTTTTTCTGGAACCGGCAATATTAGCTATGAATTTGCTTCTCGAGGAACTCAAGAAATTATTTCTGTAGATAAAAACACTGGTTGTGCACAATATATCTCTAAAGTTTCTTTGGAATTTAAATTCCCCATTCAAGTTATTAAAAGCGACGTTTTTTCTTATCTAGAAAAAGTAAACCAGAAGCACGATATTATTTTTGCAGACCCTCCCTATAATTTTTCTGTAGACGAATTTTTAAAAATTCCAAACTTAATTTTTGCTAATCAATTACTTTTAGATAATGGTATATTAATTGTAGAACATTCTAAATATACCTCGCTAGAGTCTCATCCTAAATTTTCGTATAGTAAGCGCTATGGTGGGTCTATTTTTAGTTTCTTTGAAAACGATATTGAAGACTAACCTGCTATACTATATTAATTTTAGCCTAATACAATTTACAGATAAAACATTTTGCTTAAATAGACTTCTCAGCACTATAATATACGAAAAAAATAATCGTAAATTATAGGGGATAGCTAAAAGAATATACTACAACCAAACACAAATAACTATCCAAAATTTAAAGAATCACAAAAAACAAAGAATAATTATGTTTTGTTAATTCTAAAAACGGATTTTATAGGCTAAGAACAACTAAAAAAGAAATCTAACCAATCTTACAGGGCAAACTCACACTTTGTTTTACAAAGTAAATTTGAGTAAAAATTAGATTTAAATCACACAAAATTTCAAATTTGAATCTATTTTTAAGTATTAATTAGCTTGAATCAATTCTATGTAAACCAAAATAAACGAGAATTTATCATTAAAAGCCCTCAAAAATAAAAGTATGAGTTTGCCCTGACACATAAGTGAAGCAGTTTTTTGTTTAATATTAAGTACTATTCTATTCTGGTGCCAAAGTAACTTCCAACCCATCCAATTCAGGAGTAATGGGAATTTGACATCCTAAACGAGAATTATCTTCTACATGGAAAGCTTCTGCTAGCATCATATCTTCATCATATCCCATCTCTGGTAATTCAGTTTTAGAAGTTACATAGCATTGACAAGAGGCACACATAGCCATACCTCCACAAGTACCCTCTACAGGTAACTCATAAGCCTTACAAACTTCCATTAAGTTCATTGCCATATCGGTTGGTGCTTGTACTTCGTGTACTTTACCTTCTCTATCCGTTATTTTTATTGTAATATCCGACATTCTTAATTTGTTGTTAGTTGTTTATTGATAGTTGTTTGCTAATAAATAGCACTAACAAACAACCATCAACGAAAAACTACTATCCAATAGCCTTAACTACTTCTTTTTTAGCTTCTTTTTTACTCCCATCAAAACCTGTAACACCACCCACTGTAGTATATTTCATTACGTATTTTTTGTCTGGAAAAATCCTTTGATAAGCACTTTGACACATAATAGCTGCCTCGTGGAATCCAGAAAGGATTAATTTTAATTTTCCACGATATGTATTTACATCTCCAATAGCGTATATACCTGGGATATTCGTTTGATAGTCATAAGAGTTATCCACTTTTATAGCATTCTTCTCAATTTCTAATCCCCAATTTCCTATAGGACCTAATTTTGGAGACAAACCAAATAATGGAATAAAATTATCTATATCTAGTTTAATATCTCCTTTTTCTTTATGCTTAATTCCTACGCCTGATAATTGCCCTTCTCCATATAATTCTTTTACTTCCGCATCTGTAATCAAATTAATTTTACCAGCTTTAGAAAGCTCTTCAACTTTTTCTACAGAATCAAGCGCTCCGCGAAATTCTTTTCTTCTATGTACTAAGGTAACCTCTGCTGCAACATCTGCTAAAAAAATAGACCAGTCTAGGGCAGAATCTCCACCACCTGCTATAACTACTTTTTTATCTCTATACACTTCTGGATCTCTAATAATATAGGACACTCCATTATCTTCAAAACCTTCAATCCCTGGAATAGGTGGTTTACGTGGTTCAAAAGAACCTAAACCTCCTGCAATAGCAACTACAGGAGCATTGTGCTTCACTCCTCTTTTAGTGGTTACTACAAAAGTACCATCCTCTAATTTATCAATAGTTTCTGCTCGATCTCCTAAAGTAAAACCAGGTTCAAATGGTTTAATTTGCTCCATTAGGTTATCCACCAAATCACCAGCTAACACTTCTGGAAAACCAGGAATATCATAAATTGGCTTTTTAGGGTATATTTCTGAACATTGTCCTCCTGGTTGTGGCAATGCATCAATTAAATGCGTTTTCAACTTTAACAAACCTGCTTCGAACACACAGAATAATCCTGTTGGTCCTGCTCCGATAATCAAAATATCTGTCTTGATCATTACTTTTCTTTTTTTGCTATTAATCCTTTAGTGAATTCGTTAAGAATTTCTACTTTCTCCTCAAAATCACCTTTTATGGTTTTTCTGTACTCGTTTAAATTTTGTACTAAGTCGTTAATATCTTCGGGAATTACTTCCTCAAAAAATTGACGTAAACGCTTGGCTGCTGTAGGTGATTTCCCGTTAGTCGAAATAGCCACTTTTACATTGCCTTTAGTTACAATACCACCCATATAAAAATCGCAATAGGGCGGATTATCCGCTACGTTTACCAACTTAGCTTGTGCTCGGCAATCTTTCCATACTTGCACATTTACTTCTGGCTTTTCGGTTGTAGCAATAACCACATGCCTACCATCTAAATATTTTTTATGATACATATCGGTTATCATGGTAGCACAATACTTATTAGCTAAAGCAATAGTCCCCTCTCTAAACATTGGCGCTACAAGTAGCACTTTTGCATCGGGGCTGGACTTGGTTAAGAAATGTAATTTTTCTTCTGCTACGTTTCCTCCACCCACAATAAGGACGTTCAGGTTTTTAACCTTTAAGAATACAGGATATAAATTATTTCTTTCTTCCATTTTATTGTTAGCCTTTAGCTGTTGACTATCGGTTTTATTATTTTACAAGTTAAAAGCTAAACTTCTATTATTAATCGCTTTTCTCTTGTTTTATAGTCCATTTAACTTCTGCTGCATTTCTAGCAACGCTGTTCTATGATTTACTACTTCTCCAATTACTATAATTGCTGGAGAAGATAACTCTTTATCTTTAACTTCTTCTTCAATACCACTTATAGTACCTATTCCTACTTTTTCATTAACTCTAGAGCCGTTTTGAATAATAGCCACAGGGGTTTCTAATTTTCCTTCTTTAACAAAAGCTTGAACAATCTGGTTAAGCTTATGCATTCCCATTAAAATTATTACCGTTGCATTACTTTTTGCGGCTGTAAAGACATCTGCCGAAAGTTTATGCTCTTTAGTAGTAGCTGTAATAACCCAAAAACTTTCCGAGCTTCCACGCTTGGTTACAGGAATATTTTGCAAAGCTGGTACTGATACCGACGATGACAAACCTGGCACCATAGCTACTTCCATTCCTTTTTCTACTGCATACATCATCTCCTCTGCTCCCCGACCAAAAATAAAGGGATCGCCTCCTTTTAAACGAATTACATGTCCATGACTTTTGCCATATTGGACAATTAAATCGTTTATTTCTTCTTGTTGGTAAGCATAGCATCCTTTACGTTTTCCTACATAAAGCAATTCTGCCTGTTTACAATACTCCAACAATTCTGGGTTTACTAAGGCATCATACAATACAGCATTTGCATTATTTAATGCCTTAATAGCCTTTAATGTTATTAATTCTACATCTCCAGGGCCTGCACCAACTACGGTTAGTTTTCCTTTTGACAATTTATTCTCTGCACTCAAAATTATGAGTTTTGTGCTCTAAATGCTCTTACTGATGCTAAAAATGCTTTGGCACTTGCTATATAATCTATAGCAAATTGCTTGCTTGGTGCATTGTTATTGATAGCATATACTTGCTTAGCAAAACCTTCTTCTATATTAATTAGACCTGTTTCTACAAATTCTTTATCAAAACCTGCCACAATATCTGCTTGAGTATTCGTTTTCTTGTTTTCCGCTAATAAAATCGCTTTCGCTGAATTTATTTGAGAACTATAAGCATGGTATAAAGCGTCGCTATATACTCCATTTTCAAAAGATTCTTTAGCGTTTGCAATTTTTTCATCACTTTCTAAAAACAACGTTTCTATTAAATCGATAACTACTCCTGCACATTCTCCAACTCCAATAGCTTTAACATATTCTTCATTAGTTCCCCAATCAATAAAGTATTCGGCAGGTAAACTTTCTGCTTCAGATAAATCGGTTAAAAAATCATAAAAATAACGTTCTCCTTTTTCTGCATAGTATGCTTCAAATGATTTCCCATTTCCGTTGGCATCAAAATCGGTTAAGATTCTACGTAAAGCTTCTGGTCCTCTTCTACTTGGAATTTTTACTACTTTATCAGAAAAACGTGCTTCACCATTTCCTAAATTTGCTCCTCCTAACAATACTTGTAATGCAGGTGCTACTTTTTTATCTTTAGTACGAATGGTCATTCCTTGGAATCCTATGTGCGCCATATTGTGTTGTCCACAAGCATTCATACATCCGCTAATTTTAATTACTACATCTTCGTTATTTAAATACTGAGGAAATTCTGCTGCAATTACTTTTTCTAGCTCTTCTGCTATACCTGTACTACTTGCAATACCTAAGTTACAAGTATCTGTACCTGGACATGCGGTAATGTCTACTGCTTTATTGTATCCTGCTTGTACAAAACCTAACTTTTCAAGTTCCGCATACATTACTTCTACTAATTCCTCTTTTACAAAAGGAATAACTATATTTTGACGTAAAGTTAATCTAATCTCTCCTGCAGCATATTTATCTACTAAATCCGCTAATAAACGTGCTTTATCTGTATAGAAATCTCCCAATAATACTTTAACTCCTATGGCTACAAAACCTGCTTGCTTCTGAGGAATTAAGTTCGTTTCTTTCCATTGTGCAAATGCTTTTAAATCTTTAATTTCTACTGAAGGAATTTCTCCAACCTCTGCTACTACTGGCTCTGGAAAAGCATCAACATCTACAGGTACTGATGTATATGGTACAGCAATACGCTGTTCTTCTACCAATTCTTTAAAGGCTTCCAATCCAATCTTAGCCATTAAGAATTTCATACGTGCTTTAGCTCTACTTTTACGCTCTCCAAAACGGTCAAATACGCGTAAAATCGCATTCATTGTCGGTATAATTTGGTCTGCTGGCAAAAATTCATAAAGCACTTCGGCTAGGTGAGGTTGAGAACCTAACCCGCCTGCTACCATTACTTTAAAACCTCTAACTCCGTTTTCTAATTTTGCAATAAAACCAATGTCATGTAAATAAGAAAGTCCTGTATCTTCATCTGTAGAAGAAAAAGAGACTTTAAATTTACGCCCCATTTCTTGACAGATAGGATTACGTAAAAACTCTTCAAAAATAGCATGAGCATAAGGTTGTACATCAAAAGGCTCGTTTACATCAAAACCTGCCGTTTCTGAAGCCGTAACGTTACGCACTACATTTCCACAAGCTTCACGAAGCGTTACCTCATCTTTTTCTAACTCTGCCCAAAGTTCTGGTGTACGATTTAAATCTACATAGTGAATTTGAATGTCTTGACGTGTTGTTATATGCAAACGTCCACGAGAATACTCATCGGAAACAGCACAAATACGTCTTAATTGATTAGATCTTACCCTACCGTAAGGTAACTTAATACGAATCATTTGTACTCCTTCTTGACGTTGTCCATATACTCCACGTGCTAAACGTAGACTACGAAATTTTTCTTCGTCAATTTTTCCATTGTGAAACATATCGATTTTATTGGCTAAATCGATAATATCTTTTTCTACAATTGGGTTTTCTATTTCGGTTCTAAAACTTTGCATGTTTTTATTAGTATTGATTAGTTAGATTTGAGTATTGAGATTTATACTACTTACAATCGCTTTTCAATATTTAAAAGTATTAAGAGTCTCAATTCTTAACACTAATTTTTATAGTTACTTATTGGATAAACCCTACACCTGCCGTATGGTTAGTTTGTGGGTCTATTAAAATGAATGATCCGTTAGTTTTGTTTTCCGCATATTTATCATAAAAAACAGGTTTTGCTAATTTAATATTAACTTCTCCTATTTGATTTAATGATAAATCGTCAGAGTCTTCACTTCCTGAAAAATCTGGAGCTAATACGTTATCCACACCTGTAATTATTGCTTGTACTCTATTTACACCATGTTGTAATAAATATTTAGTTCCTCCAACTAAGTTTTTACTATCCATCCAACATACTTTAGCTGTTAATTGTTTCTGTACTGATGGTTCTTCCCCTGTTTTCACAATCATGTCTCCTCTAGAAACATTAATATTATCTTCTAGTGTTACATTAATTGAACTTCCTCTACTTGCTTTATCAAATTTTTCGTTAAAGAAATAAATTTCTTTAATTTTTGATTTTGTTAAAGAGGGTAATACCGTTACTTCGTCTCCAACTGCTAAATCGTTTCCATAAAGCTTACCTGCATAGCCTCTAAAATCATGAAATTCATCACTTTTAGGACGGACTACCGTTTGTACAGGGAAACGTGCTTGTCCCTGTTCATAAACGGCCTGTGCATCTAGTTTTTCTAAATGTTCCAAAATAGAATTTCCTTTATACCAAGGTGTATTTGCTGATCCCCCGACTACGTTATCCCCTTTTAAAGCACTAATTGGCACGAAGGTGATGTTTTGTTCTTTATAATTGCTATTAGCAACCATTTTTTCGAACTCCGCTTTAATTGCATTAAATTTTTCTTCTGAAAAATCTACTAAGTCCATCTTATTTACAGCTACTACAATATCTTTAATTCGTAATAGATTATTGATAAAAAAGTGACGATACGTTTGTTCTATTACCCCATTACGTGCATCTACCAATATAATAGATGCTTGTGATGTAGAAGCTCCTGTTACCATATTACGTGTATATTCAATATGTCCTGGAGTATCCGCTATAATGTAACTTTTCTTTGCTGTAGAAAAATAAATATGTGCTACATCTATAGTAATTCCTTGCTCACGTTCTGCAACTAATCCATCTGTAGCTAAAGAAAAGTCTAGATAATCAAAACCATTGGCTTTACTACGTGTTTCTATAGCTTCTAATTTATCTGTAGTTAATGACTTTGTATCGTAAAGTATGCGCCCAATTAAGGTACTTTTACCATCATCTACACTTCCTGCTGTTGCTATTTTTAATACTTCCATTATATTTGGTTGAAGGTTGAAGGTAGAGGTTATTAACGTAAACCTATTTCCTCTCAACAAACTATATTATTAATTCTTAATTTAAAATTTGGGATTACAAATTTTAAAAATATCCTTGTTGCTTACGAGTTTCCATTGCTGCTTCAGAACGCTTATCATCAATACGTGCTCCTCTTTCTGAAATGGTACTCTCTCTAATTTCTCCTACTACTTTATCTATACTTACAGCATCCGAAAGTACTGCTGCTGTACAAGACATATCGCCAACGGTACGAAAACGCACTAAACGTTCTTCTACCACTTCATCTTCTTCTCTATATACAATATCGTCTTCTGCAGACCATATCATTCCATCTCTTACAAAAGTCTTACGCTTATGTGCAAAATAAATAGAAGGAATTTCAATTTCTTCTTTTTCTATATAGCTCCAAACATCTAATTCTGTCCAATTACTAATTGGAAATACACGAACGTTTTGACCTAAGTCTATTTTTCCATTTAGCATATCAAATAATTCTGGGCGCTGATTTTTTTCATCCCATTGTCCAAAATCATCCCGTACGGAAAAAATACGTTCTTTAGCTCGTGCTTTTTCTTCGTCACGTCTTGCCCCTCCAATGGCAGCATCAAATTTAAATTCTTCTAACGCATCTAAAAGAGTAACAGTTTGTAATGAATTACGACTAGCGTATTTTCCAGTTTCTTCTTTAACTTTACCAGCATCAATAGCGTCTTGCACATTGCGCACTATTAGTTCTACGCCTAATTCTTTTGCTAAGCGATCTCTAAACTCTATAGTTTCAGGAAAGTTATGCCCTGTATCTACATGTAATAGAGGAAAAGGTACTTTTGCTGGCCAAAATGCCTTTTGAGCCAAACGCACTAGGGTGATAGAATCTTTTCCTCCAGAAAACAACAATACTGGCTTTTCGAATTGAGAAACTACTTCACGAAAAATGTGAATTGCTTCTGCTTCTAATGGATTTACTGAAAGTTCTTTACTCATATTTATAGCTTTTAGCTGTTAGCATTAGGCCTTCAGCTACGTAATTTATTTTTTCTAGTTTGCAAAGGTACTGCTTCGCAAAAAGACTGTCAATTTATTTTCTAATTTGTTTGAACTACAATTTTTTTATATTTAATTATTGGTATGCAGTCCACATTCTCTATTCCCTAACACTTTTGTTGGATCAAAATATTTATGCTCGTTTGGCAAATTATTCTGTTCTAAATACACATCTAAATCTTCATCGGTATAATTATAAAACGGGCTTACTTTTAACACTCCGTCTTTTCCTACACTTAATATATCTAAAGAATCTCTCAAAGCAGTTTGACCTTTACGCAAATTGGTAAACCAAACATCGGGCTTATGCACCTCCATAGCTCTACCAAAAGGTTCTAACTTTACTTGCTTAGTAAATTCGGCATGCTTAGAATCTTCTACTCCTGGCATTCCCATTACTACATCTCTATGCGCAGTTGTTTGTTGTGGCACATATAAGTCTACATTTAAACTTAATTGACTTATTACAGCCTCGGCATGCTTATACGTATTTGGCGTATTATAACCAGAATCGCACCATATTACTGGTATATTTGCTTTTGCTTCCACACATACATGTAATATTGAAGCTTCATAAGGCCTAAAATTTGTAGTAACTACTGGCTTTTTTGCTTTAGCAATAGCCCATTTCACAACCTCCAAAGGGGATTTACCTTCTAATTCTTTATTATACTTTACTATTTCTTCGTGTGTAAAACTCATATTTATTAACTATTGAGACTACTTTTCTATGTTTTCTATCTTCCTTAACTTCTTGCTCACATCAAAACAAGCCT
Organism: uncultured Aquimarina sp.; assembly: GCA_938011245.1. GTDB lineage: Bacteria > Bacteroidota > Bacteroidia > Flavobacteriales > Flavobacteriaceae > Aquimarina. Next base: position 40,335 of record CALLUJ010000028.1, read on the forward strand.
TGCATTTTATTTATATTTTTAATCATCTACCCCAACCTATCTTATTCCACACTCTTTCATGTGCAAAATAAAGAAGCATTTTAGTTATAAAATCCACTCCTGATATCGCTATAGCTTCACGCCACTTATCATTCCCTAATACAAAGTACGACACTACAAAAGTATCAATGGTACCAACAACACGCCAACTCACCGCTTTCACGACACTACGAATAGGCTTCTCGGAATTTTTATCCTTTTCATAAGTACTATTGGCTCCCGCTACTTTTTCTGTTATCATAATTCCTTTGTCGTAAAATATTTAAATCCTATCGGATTAGTAGGATTTAATTCCGACTGCAAATATACAACATGTTTTTTATATCTCTTTATTTTTTTAACAAATGAATGCATTTTAAACATAAAAAAAGCCTCAAATAAATTTGAGGCTTTTGCGGTCTGGACGGGACTCGAACCCGCGACCCCCTGCGTGACAGGCAGGTATTCTAACCAACTGAACTACCAGACCATTGCGTTACTGCGGGTGCAAAGATACAACTGTTTTTTAATTTGCAAACATTTTTTTCAAAAAAAATTACTTTAAGCAAGTTTTTGACGTTTAACTAAAAAATTAATCAATATTTTATTTAAATCTTCTTTTACATCTACGGGAACATAATTAATACCATACTGCATACACCGAACCTTCAAATCTTCAATAAATTGCTCCATAGATTTCTTATAGCTCTCTTGAGCATTCTCAGCATATAAATCAATTTGTTTTCCTGTTTCTACATCCACAAAGCGTTGTGGCGTATTAGTAAAACTAAAATTTAATTCTTTATTACAATCCAGTGTATGGAATAAAATTACCTCATGCTTATTGTGCTTTAAATGTTGAAGGGCTTCAAACACCTCCTTAGTATCTTTCGTATTTTGAAACATATCCGAAAATAACACCACCAAAGAACTCCTGTGTAAGTTTTCTGCTACTTGATGCAAAATAGTATAAGTATTTGTTTTTTTGGCTTCTATAGGTCTTATTAGAGTATTTTCCAATTGATTAACCAACATCGAATAATGACGACCACTACCCTTTTCTGATGCATAAAATTCGTACGATTGATTGTACACACTTAAACCAATTGCATCTCTTTGTTTTTTTAGCAATTGCATTAAGCAAACTATTGCCAAGGCCGAAAAACCAATTTTATTAAAATTATTTATATGCTGCTTATCTATTTTTGGGTAATGCATAGATGATGAATTGTCCAGAACAAAGTGACATCGTAAATTAGTTTCATCGTCATATTTTTTAGTGTATAATTTGTCTGTTTTTGCAAAAAGTTTCCAGTCTATATGCCTAGTACTTTCTCCTGAATTATACACTTTATGCTCTGCAAATTCTGCCGAAAACCCATGAAACGGGCTTTTATGCATTCCTGAAACAAAACCTTCTACAACTTGTTTGGCCAAAAAATCTAAATTCCCAAAACCCGTACTAGCCTCAATTGTATTTTTTAAATTCAATTATTATTTATTTAAAATTAACACACTTATTAACTGTTACTTAAAATTCCTACAAGTTATTTCTTGTAGGAATAAAAACTACATAATTCTACTTAAATATAACACAAACAAATAATTATTATAGATAAAAAGAGAAACAACTAAATAATTCTATTTGTTTTTTAGTAACAATAAAATTACTCTTTAAATGTTTTTCATAAGATTACACCTCATGATATCGATAGCAATCTAAAGTGTGATCGTTTACCATACCTATAGCCTGCATAAAAGCATAGCAAATCGTACTCCCTACAAATTTAAAACCTTTCTTTTTTAAGTCTTTCGAAATTAAATCTGATAATTCGGTATTTGCAGGAACTTCACTAATAGATTTCCATGTATTTATAATAGGTTTTCCCGATACGAATTTCCATATATAGCTATCAAAAGACCCAAACTCTTCTACTATTTTTAAAAAAGCAATCGCATTAGTTATCGAAGCTTTTATTTTCAACTTATTTCTTATAATTCCTTTATCTTGAAGTAGTTGATATTCTTTTTCTTCATCATATTGACTCACAATTTGAGGGTCAAAATTATCATATACTAACCTATAGTGTGCTCTTTTAACTAAGACAGTAGACCAACTTAACCCTGCTTGGACTCCTTCCAATATTAAAAACTCAAATAACAAACGATCGTCATGCAATGGGACTCCCCATTCGGTATCGTGATACTTCTTTTCAAGATCTGTTTTTATCGACCATTCACATCTTGTCTTCATACCTGTTTCTTAGTCTTTAATTTTCATAAAAAAATCCCTCACTTCAACCGAAATAAGAGATTCTGTTTCTTTTCAAATTAAATAATAATCTAGTTTTTATTTAATTCAAATATACCTTGATTACTATTAAGCATACAAATTGACTTAGAATAGCTTAATAGAAATTGAATAGTTTCGGGTTCTGGTTTCAAAATTATTTTTTTTTCAGAAATTTTATTAGGATAAATCTTAGCCATACAAAGGGGGGTTCTGTTTAAGTGTATCATTATAACGACAAAAATACAACCTTAGTATGTTATTATTAATTTTTTTTTAATTTGTTAAAACAATTTGGTGCTTCTCTATTAATTTACGAAGGTTAATTAGTGCGTAACGCATTCTACCTAATGCTGTATTAATGCTTACTCCTGTATTTTCCGAAATATCTTTAAAACTCATTTCATTATACATTCGCATCAATAATACTTCTCTTTGATCATCTGGAAGTTGATCTACTAATTTTCTTATATCAGTTTCCACCTGACCTTTAATAATTTGAGATTCTGCATTTAGAGAGTCATCACTTAACACCGAGAAAATATCAAATTCACCATTATTATTGTCAAACTTTGGAATTCTATTACCTTTACGGAAATAATCTATAACTAGATTATGTGCAATACGCATTACCCAAGGTAAAAATTTACCTTCTTCGTTATATTTACCTGCTTTTAAGGTTTTAATTACTTTAACAAAGGTATCTTGAAAGATATCGTTAGAAACATCTTTATCATATACTTTCGAAAAAATAAAACTAAATACTCGTTGCTGATGTCTTTCTATTAAAATACCAATAGAATTCTCATCGCCAGCCACATATTGAGATACTAATTTAGAATCTATAAGATTTGTATTGCCCATAAATATTACTTTGCTGTTATTTATAAATATCAGTTGTAGTTGTTAAGTAATATTGCTCTATAGGCCTTCCTTTTAGATGAATAGACAACAAATATAAGTTTATTTTTTAAATAAAAAAAATGTTGTTAATTTTTTTAACATTACACAATAATATCTTCATTGTTAAAAACACAGTGATTTATGTATATTTGAGTTTATGACAATACCTAAAAAAAGTCTTGATTTCCTTTCTTTAAGTTCTAAAAAATTCATCTTAATTAAAGGTGCTAAACTTCACAATTTAAAAAATATAGATGTCGCTATTCCTAGAAATAAATTTGTAGTAATTACAGGTTTATCTGGATCTGGAAAATCTAGCTTAGCTTTTGATACATTATATGCTGAAGGACAAAGAAGATACGTAGAAAGTTTATCATCATACGCACGCCAATTTTTGGGGCGACTCAATAAACCTAAGGTGGAATATATAAAAGGTATTGCTCCCGCAATTGCTATAGAACAAAAGGTAAACTCTACCAATCCTAGATCTACTGTAGGAACTTCGACAGAAATTTATGATTACTTAAAATTACTATATGCTCGTATTGGACGTACGTATTCCCCTATTTCTGGAAACGAAGTAAAAAAACATATCGTTTCCGATGTTATAGACCATGTTAAGCAATTTGAATTAGGATCTAAATTATTACTCCTTGCTCCTGTAGAAGCTGAAGAAGGTAGAAGCCTTAACGAAAAATTACAGATTCTTTTACAACAGGGCTATGCCCGTATTAAACAAGATGGAAAAATACACCGATTATCCGATACAATAGTACTTGCAGAAAATTTACCTGTAGAACTTGTAATAGATCGTGTTGTTGTAAAGGATGATGACGATTTTTACAATAGATTAGCCGATGCTATAAATACCGCTTTTTACGAAGGTAAAGGTTACTGCTCTATAGAAGATGTTAACACTAAAAACATTTTTGAATTTAGCAACAAATTTGAATTAGATGGACAAAGTTTTGTAGAACCTAACGTACACTTATTCAGTTTTAACAATCCTTACGGTGCCTGCCCTAGCTGTGAAGGTTACGGAGATGTTATTGGTATTGACGAGGATTTAGTAATACCAGATACTTCCAAAAGTATTTATGAAGATGCCATTGTTGCTTGGAAGGGAGATAGCATGAGCACTTATAAAGACCAGTTAGTAAACAATGCTTATAAATTCGATTTTCCAATTCATAAACCCTATTTCGAACTTACCGAAGCGCAACAGGACTTAGTGTGGAATGGTAATGGGTATTTTGAAGGATTACACAATTTTTTCAGCTTTCTAGAATCCAAAGCCTATAAAATACAAAATAGAGTTATGCTTTCCCGCTATCGAGGAAAAACAAAATGTACTGAATGTAGAGGGAAACGACTGCGTAAAGAAGTTAATAATGTTAAAATACATAACACAAGTATTAACGAACTAGTAGAACAACCAATCTCTTCGTTAATCTCTTTTTTTAAAAAAATTAAACTTAATAAATCTGATGCTGAAATTGCTAAACGCCTTTTAAAAGAAATTAATAGCCGATTACATTTTTTAAGTTTAGTAGGGTTGGATTATCTAACTTTAAATAGAAAATCGAATACTCTTTCTGGCGGCGAATCGCAACGTATTAATTTAGCAACATCATTAGGTAGTAGTTTAGTTGGATCCATGTATATATTGGACGAACCTAGTATAGGACTTCATTCTAAAGATAACGAAAAGCTAATTGAAGTACTACTTAGCTTAAAAAAACTTGGTAACACCGTAATTGTAGTAGAACATGATGAGGAAATTATGCGTGCTGCCGATCAAATTATTGATATTGGTCCTAAAGCAGGTAGCCTTGGAGGAAATGTAATGGCTAATGGCAGTTTTAAAGAACTTTTACAATCCAATACATTAACTGCTAAATACCTCAACGGTAAATTAAATATTGAGGTTCCTAAACAACGACGTAAAAACTCTCAATATATAGAAGTTATTGGAGCCCGAGAAAATAATCTTAAAAATATAGATGTTACTATCCCTTTAGGTGTTATTACTGCTATTACAGGGGTTTCCGGCAGCGGAAAGAGTACTTTAGTAAAAAAAATAATATACCCTGCCCTTAATAGAGAACTTGGTGTTTTTACTGACAAGGCTGGGCATTTTACAAAAATTCAAGGACGTTATTCATCTATTAAATCGGTAGAATTCATAGATCAAAACCCTATTGGTCGTTCTTCTCGTTCAAATCCTGTAACTTACATAAAGGCCTACGACGATATCAGAAATTTATACGCCAGCCAACGTTTATCTAAGCTTCGAAATTTTGCTGCAAAGCATTTTTCCTTTAATGTAGATGGTGGTCGTTGCGATAATTGCAAAGGTGAAGGAGAAGTGACTATTGAAATGCAATTTATGGCCGATGTGCATCTTGAATGTGACCAATGCCTAGGCAAACGTTTTAAAAAGGAAATATTAGAAATTCAATTTCATGAAAAAAATATTGACGACATTTTACATCTAACTATAGACGATGCCTTTGATTTTTTTACAGAACGAGATCAGAAAAAAATTGTTAAAAAATTACAACCACTGCAAGATGTAGGTTTAGGTTATGTACAATTAGGACAAAGTTCTGCAACACTATCTGGAGGAGAGGCTCAACGCATAAAATTAGCTTCTTTTTTAGTTAAAGGTGTAACTAAAGACAAAGTACTATTTATTTTTGACGAACCTACTACAGGGCTTCACTTCCACGATATTCAAAAACTTATCACATCACTAAACGCACTTATTGAAAAAGGACATTCGGTTATTGTTATAGAACATAATTTGGATCTTATAAAATGTGCCGATTATGTTATTGATATTGGTCCAGAAGGAGGCGATAAAGGTGGAACTGTAGTGGCTACTGGTACTCCCGAAGAAATAGCTAAAGTAACAAATTCGTACACAGGGCAATATCTAAAAGACAAACTATAAAAACCTTCAAAATTAAACCCAAATTATACCTTAAAAAATATATTACGTATCAATAGCGTCCTAAACGTTTAAAAAAAGAGAATGGTGTTTTTTCTCAAATCGTTAGATTTGAGTTGCACAAAAAACCAAACCATTCTCAGGATGAAATTTACATTATTTTCACAGATAATAACCAAATTAGACCGTTCA
>CALLUJ010000029.1 GCA_938011245.1 uncultured Aquimarina sp.
AATTAATAGAAATCAAGAGCAGAAAAGCCCTCGATTTAATGAAAAAACGCCTACAATTGAAAAGATAAGTTCTAAAAATATCAAAAAATGACGTTGAAATAAATTAACCTAATATCTGATTAACTTTTGCAACGGTCTTACATTGTTAGCACACGTTTTTTTATTTCAACTTTAATCGTATTTTTGTAACCAATGTTTAAGGTTGTTTAATATGGTTACAAAAGATTATTATTCTTTAAATGAGGTTTCTGAAATCTTGGGGAAAAGTAAGGAAACTCTAAGACGTTGGGATAGAGATGGCAAGTTTTCGGCTGTTAGAGAACCGATTAGTCAATATCGAATTTATAAAAAAGAGCAAGTTAATTCTCTTTTAGAACAACTATCTATTAGTTACGAAGATACGGTAGATAATTCTGTAATTCCAATAAAAGAATTTAATGTTATAGAATTGTTTGCTGGTGCAGGAGGTTTAGCCGTTGGTTTAGAAAAATCAGGTATTAAATGTGTGGCTTTAAATGAAATTGATAAATGGGCTTGTCAAACTTTAAGAGAGAATAGACCTCATTGGAATGTTTTAGAAGGAGATATTAAGTCTTTTGATTTTTCGGAATACAATAATCAAGTTGATATTGTTACAGGTGGATTTCCTTGTCAAGCATTTAGTTATGCAGGAAAAAAATTAGGACTTCAAGATGCAAGAGGAACTCTTTTTTATGAATTCGCAAGAGCAGTTAAAGAAGTCAATCCATTAATTTGTATAGGTGAAAATGTGAAGGGTTTATTATCTCACGAAAAAGGAAAGACAATTGAAGGAATGGTTTCTATTTTAGATGAAATCGGTTATAATGTTGTTCCTGTAAAAGTTTTAAAAGCGATTAATTATAAAGTTCCTCAAAAAAGAGAACGAGTAATTTTAGTAGGAGTCCGAAAAGATATTGATATAGAATATGAATATCCTAAACCACATAATAAAATTTATAACTTAATAGATGCTCTAAAAAAAGGAGAGTTATATAATTGTAATGTGCCTAAATCGGAAGGTTCAAAATATCCAGAACATAAAAAGGCTGTATTGGATTTAGTTCCTCAAAAAGGGTATTGGAGGAATTTACCTTTGGATATTCAAAAAGAGTATATGGGAAAGAGTTTTTATTTAGGAGGTGGAAAAACTGGTATTGCTCGAAGAATTGGATGGGATGAACCAAGTTTAACGCTTACTTGTAGTCCGGCTCAAAAACAAACAGAAAGGTGTCACCCAGAAGAAACACGACCATTTACAATAAGAGAATATGCAAGAATACAAACCTTTCCTGATGATTGGAAATTTATGGGTTCAGTATCTCAGCGATATAAACAAATAGGAAATGCTGTTCCTTGTAATTTAGGACAAGAAATAGGTTATTCTATTATTAAGTTTTTGAATGAATATTATTTGAGTTTATCAAAACCTAAATAATAGCTATAATTTTCAAAGGTAATTTCATCTAAAATACTTCTTTTCGATGTTTCAGAACTTTCAGTAATTTCTTCTAGAGCAGAATTACTCTGAGTTTTTTCATTTTCTTGCTTACTCAAATAATCTGAAATAGCTTGAGGTAAAACTTGATATAATTCGAAAAGAGCATTTTCTTTACCTGAAAGTAATTTGTAAAATTGGTCTCCTGATATTTTATAAACTCTGCTATGGCTGTATTCTTTTCCATTAATTTCACCAAACCACTTTTCATTAAAACTGTTTTTCGCTAAAATTTGTACCCAGTAACAATTGGTTTTTTTATAAGTGTCTGCATATTTTGCTAATTTTTGAAATAAACTTTCAGCAGAACTACTATTCATTGTATTATGCTTATTTTTTATATCAGCAAATAAGGTGTCATCAGTTGCTTTAATATCAAAACCGCTTAGGTTACCCATTTCAAAACCTGTGATTCCACCTAAAATTTGTTCGTGAAAAGTTCCAATGGAATTGTTTATAGATTTATCTATTTGACGATTTATTTCTGTCTTAATAAGAGTTTCTTCATCTAAATCATTGAATTTAGCATCAAAAGTAAGTTTAATAGTATCTATTTTGTTTTTGTAGAATTTCTTTTTACTCACATTGACTTTTGCCTTTAAGTATGATTTATGAAGATTTTCAATACAATTTAAAAGATGTTCGTCAGATATAAATTCAAGATACTTATTCGCCATTTTTTTAATCCTATTTTAGGTATAACGAATGTAAACAATTTTATCGGAATTTTGATTTTTTGCGTTAATGTGTGCTAACGGTGAATATATACACTCGTGCGAGCGGAAATTCAAAGAATTTCTGGTATAGCTAGAGTGCATATCTTTTTGTTATTCGCTAACTTAATTCAAACCAACGACTAATCAAAATTATATGCACGACTTAGCAAGAAAGCACCACATTTCCCTTAAACAACCACACTTCGCATGATGTATATATAGTGTTAGCAAAAGTTATTGTTTATAGCTTTGTTTCATAAAGTTTTATAACCTTTAGAATATTTTGATCGTTTATCTTATTATCATCTAAAAATTTTACCACATCAGGATCATAATTAGTCATTTTTTTTATTTGCTTTCTAGCACTATTAAAAAGTCCGAGACTATATCTTTTTCCATTGAGATCAAATAATTCGTTTACTGTATTTTCTGAATAGTTGGCATTATAGTAATGTTTATACCATTGAATCTTATTCAAATATACAATTTCTATAATATGATTTTTAAAATCAGCATTTTCTACGAAAACTCTTTTGTCACCTTTCAAATCTATAAAAGTAAGCTTCTCAATATCTCTAGCTTTTATTCTTTGTTTAGTCCCATCTTTATGAAAAAACTTTACCTTATAATTAAAGCTCGAAGGGTAAATGAATTTTTTATCAAAAAAATTTCTAGCAACAATCATTTCTCCATTTAGCGTATCATTTTTTTTAAGAATTATTTCTACAGGTAATATTTCTTGTTGAGAATAAGTTTCTAAACTTAAAATAAAGAAAGAAAGGATCAGGAGTATTTTTTGCTTGCATTTATCTAATTTTTGCTAACGTGCTTGTATATGGTTTGTTGCGTGATTTAAGCAACTAATACCATTTCTATTATAATATGATTTTGTTGAATAAATCGATATAATGATGATTGCTTACAATAGATTTAATCAAATTAGTATCCATCTCACAAACCATTTGATGTATTAACCCAACGGTAATAAAAATAGATTTTTTTACGCTGCATATTTTATATCCTTATGCTTAAAATATTTAGCAACTCTGTCACTATTTAGAGTTAGCATCTTCATATGGTTATAAACATTTTCTTCAAGCTGTTTTTCGTTTT
>CALLUJ010000030.1 GCA_938011245.1 uncultured Aquimarina sp.
GATTTGGGTGAAGAAAGTCTTCTTTATTTTTCGTGTCCGTAAATCACAAATACTATCGGCTAAAGTAGGCTGCTGTATTAATTCCATATTTAAAGATAAGGAATTCTGTGTTTTTTTGAAAATTCCTTGCAACGGTCTTAATGTATAAAAAACATAGGGCATTTGTGCCAAGCCGAAAGTCTGTTTACATTAATAAAGTCCGCTAACTATAAAATTTGCGTTTATAGTAGAAAATATAAAAGCAAAATATTTATATTTAGCTAAGTAATAAATCGAAACGAAAGTGCTTATCACCTGCCCTACGTTTCTTATACCAACCGTTGGGTTTAATATACAAAAATGAAAGAAAAATTAATTTGGTTAAATAATCTTAGAGTAATTTCTACAATTGCAGTCATTGTTATACACATATCATTCCCTATTACGAACCATTACGGAAAGACTTCTGAAATAATATGGAACATTGGAAATTTGTATAATAGTATATCCCGATTTTGTGTCCCCATTTTTTTCATGATAAGCGGAGCGCTTTTATTAAAGCAAGATTATAAATTAAGTTATTTTTTAAAAAAACGATTTTGGAGAATAATACCTCCATTAATTTTTTGGAGTCTAATTTATATATTTTGCGATTATTTTTTAGTAGGAGAAAAATCTTTTACACTTATAGAATCCATAAAGTTGGTAATAGCAAAAATATTTCATATAAGTCAATTTCATTTATGGTTTGTTTATACATTACTTGGTCTTTATTTATTTATTTATTTATTCCAATTCTAAGAAAATGGATTAAAAACTCGAGTAAAAATGAAATACTTTACTTTTTAATAATCTGGTTCGCCACAATAATTTACAGCATTCCATATTTCAAGACATATCTTCCGAATATTCCTTTAACTAATTTTTCTGGATATATTGGATATTTAGTATTAGGTTATTACCTATCTAATTTGACAATAGGCAATAAGTATATTCCAATAACATTTATAATAACAGGTACCGGAATAACAATCTTCGGGACTTACTACTTAACACACAAGCACAATGAATTTTCTCATTTTTTCTATGATTATTTAAGACCTAATGTATTACTTAGTTCTATAGGGATTTTCTTATTTTTTAAAAAGTATGAAATAAAAAACAAAAAATTTAAAAAGCTAATTTTATTTTTAAGTAATCATAGTTTTGGAATTTATTTAATTCACATTCTTACATTAAAGTTTTTAAGTAAAATCGGGATAAATTGGCAATTCACAAATCCGATTATTAGTATTCCTATAATAACAATAGCTTGTATCGTTATATCAAGTTTAATAATATTTTTACTACGAAAAGTAAAATATGGGAGCTACATTTCAGGATAAAACTAAACCCAACAATGTATATACAAAATAGGCTTGATAGTAGTAAATTTAACGATTACAGTCCGCTTCAAAATCATTACAGTTTGATAAGTTTGAAGACCGAAATTGCCTACTTTGCATATACTAATCCGTTAGCAACAAGGAAAGAACACACCATGAGTACTACAAAATTAAGAAAAACAGGGTTCAGAATAACATTTGAAGACGGAGAAACTGCTATTAGATATTTACAACCGCTCAACAGCAACTTGGGGAAGTTTTTAGTTCATTTTCGTAGACCCACAGATTATGAAAATAATGGAACTACTTAAAATTACGGATTTGATTGGCTAAGAGATAAGTATATTTATCCAATAAGTAATATTAATCAAGATATTGATGGAAATATATTATCACCATCATTAAATCAAGTGCCTTTATGCCTTGATGTTGAAAACTTGAAAGATGAGTATTCGAATGAGGTTTTAGATTCGATTTCGCCATATGAAAACGAATACTATCCTAGTTGGCTAAGCTTAAAAAAAGGTAATGAATGCTTTTTAGATATTGATATTGAAGTATTAGAGACTTTGATATTTCCCACAAACACAAAAATCACTTTTGAAGTTGGTGAAAATAGTGGACTTACAATTAACCCAACAAGTATTAAATTAGATTCTCTTATTAATAATTTAAAATCCATAAATATTGGTAATGGAAATACTAAGGAATTATATAAAAACCCTAAAACTATTAAAATTTCTTGTACTTCAACTTTTTCAGAACATCAGCAAATTAAAGTTTTTGCAGAATTAAACTCTAACAAAGTTGAAGTTGGAAAACTAATGATTTATAAAAACCAAGAGCTTTATAGGTTAAAGGCTCGTTTTGTAGAGGTAAAGTTTAAAGGAAATATTAAATCTTTCAATTCTGTAATTATTGCCAACGTTAAGTATAAGAAATCGTAGGGCAAGAGGTAAGCAATACACTTCTATTTAATACTAAGCCAAATATAAATATTTTGCTTTTATCATTTTTTGTAAATGCCAAATTTTATATTTGGCGACATAGAGGATTAGCCCAAGCCTTTCGAATAATCTTAACCCGCCCTATGTTTTTTATACAGTGTTGGCACACGTAATTTTAAAGGCAACTACATCCAAATAGATCTATTTCTTCAGTCCATAAATCAATTTTTTGATTTTCTATTACCATAATTACTGCTCTTTCAGGGTAATCAAATTGATCATTAATTGGAAATGTATCAGTATAGGTGAAGTATAAATTAGGGACTCCTTTTAAAATAGCAAATGTTTTTTCTGGTTCAAATTTAAAACTGCAGTCATAACACCCTTTTGCATAACTTAATTTTATTATAGAGTCTATTCTAAGCTTTTGAATAGGCCATAGATCTAAATCAAATCTAGAGGCTAATAGCAAATTTTCATTTTTTCGAACTAAAGTTGTATCAACTAAATAGTTGTAATACTCAAGACAAGGTCCTTGATAATAGCCATAATTTATCATCCTAGATTTAATTTTACTCTTATCAGTGTATAAATATATGGAGTCCTTTTTATTAGAAAAGATGGAATCAAAAGTTGCTTTGTATAAAACTAGTTTATCCATATTATCAATACCATTTTTTACTTTGTTTAATAAATTTCCGTCTAAATTGATCTCTATAAATTGATTCTTGACTTTGTTATCATATTTCAAATTAGCTATAATGCCTGTTTGGTTTTTATCAAGAGTAAAAATAGGAGCAAGTATCTGTTCAAAAGCGTATTTAGAATATTTTGTATTCCAGTCTTGTTTTAAGAATTCATCTAAAGCTTTTAAGAATTCTTGGTTGCCTTTAGAGGTTTTATTTACATAAAGAGTTGGAGTAAGAATATACTTATTAAAAAGCTCTCGTTTGATTTTATTTAAACTATCTAATCTCCTCCAATGAATTTCGCAGTTATTTAAGGGAGCTTTTGGTTTGTTTACTGTAGAGCTTTTGTTCTCAGATATCTCGAATGAATCTTTTAGTACTGGTGTAGAATGCTGATTTCTGATTAGACTGTCGTTGACATTATTTCTTTGAGTAAAGTTTTGTTTATCGTTAGTTTTATTACTACAACTTATAAATATTATCAATAAACCATAAAAAGCTGTGGAAGTAATTTTTAATTTCATTCTTTACTAGTGGTTATGTGTGCCAACCGTGTTTGTATAAGATTAATTGCGTGGTTTAGCAACGAATTTAGCAAATACAAACCGAATAGAAAAACCTCAAGGACTTTCTTAAAATAGATTAGAAACTAGCAATTAATTTTATACTTTGTTGCAAGCTGTACTTTTTTTTAATCGTTTATAATACAATTCTTAAGCAAAAATTAGAAAATATAACACACAATTACATTTACGATATTTTATTATTAATTAATTAAATCAAATATTATGAAACGTTTATTGTTGTATTTTACTATTATTATATTTACTTTTTCTTGTACTGAATCAGATAACTCTGATAATCAAATTAACCCATCTGATGCTAATTTTTTTGCCTTAACAGTTGGTAATTCCTGGGTTTATAAAAATTATCGTTACAACCCAACCACCGGAGCTTATGATAATACAGGAGTTATAGATTCGATAAGTATTGTTGGTATTCAAGATTTTTCTGGAGAATCTTATTTTAAATTTAGAAGATTAACAACAGGAAATGAAGAGGGAATCACTTTTTGTAATCCTAATGGTGAACATTTCGAGTTTTTGAGAGAATTTGAGGGAAGCTTAATAAACGAAGAAGGTTCTATAAACTTCACAAATAGTAATAATGAAGAACGTTTATTACAAGAAAATGAATCGGGAAATATTTATGAAATTCTCGTAGAAGGTAATTCTGTCATAAGTGTTGAAGCGGGCGAGTTCGACTGCATAAATTCAGAACGATATGCTAAAAATTCAGATGGTGAGCAATTACCTGGTTTAGATCGTTTTTATTACTCAAGTGGGATTGGACTTATTTATGATACGTCATCATTTGTTTCTAATTCTACGCCAAGTATTATTAGACGTTTAGACTCTTATGAAGTTCAATAAAAGTAATTAAAATACAAAACGAGAAACGTAAATTTAATTTTGCGTTTCTCTTTTGTCCGTATTGCTTGCAACGGTGAGTATAAGAAATGTAGGGCAGAGGGTAAGCTCTAACTTTACGTTTATAACTAAGCTAAATATAATGTTTTGTGTTTATCTTCAATGTTGAAACACCAAATTTTATATTTGGCGACATAGCGGATAAGTTAGGCGTATTCAGAAAATGCGTAATCCCTATGTAAATACGAAGAATTTGTCGTAGTTTAAAGTAAATAAAAACCCCGAAAACAGCTATTGAGAGCTAAAAACGGGGTTTTACATTTACGTTATTTATGAAATTACAAAGAATAAGTGAGTTTCAGCATGAATTTTCGTTTT
>CALLUJ010000031.1 GCA_938011245.1 uncultured Aquimarina sp.
ATTATTAAACAGTCGGACGATAATTATGAATATTATGAAACAGTTAAGCATAAAGATTCTTTTTTTCAAACTATAAATAGGTACTACAAGTCGGGTCGTTTAAAAATGACTGTAAAAGATTTTCCCAATAATTTTTTAGCAGGTATAAAAAAAGAATATAATGAACAAGGGAAATTAATTAAAGAAACAGATTACGATGCGCCCTATAAATTTACTTGGGAAGATGTTTTAGAATTAATGAATAAGTATAAAATTAGTTTAACCGATCCAGAGCTGGAAATAGGAAGAGGTAATAGTAAAAAGGGGACTTCATGGTATATTGTATGGGATAAGCTTGATAAATCGGGATTAAATGTGATAAATGTTAACGGAATTACAGGAGAGATTACGCGAAAATCGGAGTTAGATTATCCTATTGAAGAGGAATATAACACCTTACCTAATATGGAAAATGAATAACGTTTTGTAACAATTGCTATATCCTATTAGTTGCAAAAAAATATATGGTGCACGCATAATAAATGAATGAAATTTTGTTTATTTATATAAAATTTAAAAAATGAATTTAGAAAGCCCTAAAGTAAATCTTTCAAAATCTCCACAAGAAGTGTTCGATTTTTTGACCGATGTAGAAAATTTTGAACAAATAATGCCTAATAGTAAGCAAAAATTTGAAAAGTTAGCTGCTGATAAATTTTTATTTCAGCTTAAAGGAATGCCAGAAATTATTCTAAAACAAAAAGAAGCACAAGCCCCTTCTAAAGTAGTTTTAGGAGCAGCTAGCGAGAAGCTTCCTTTTACATTAACAGCTAATATTTCTGAAGTAGAAGGCTCTACGGAGACTCAATTAATTTTTGATGGAGATTTTAATCCAATGATGTCTATGATGATTAAGAAGCCAATTCAAAATTTTATTAATTCGTTAGCCGAAAATTTGACAAAAATTTAAACACATAATATCTAACATAAAAATTAGTGCTATTTAAAATAGATAGTCTTTTTTTAAAACTAAAAATAGTACTATTATTTTTTGAAGCTATGTTTATTACTATAGAATGTTTTTTAGAGGCATTATTATAGTATTAATTTTTTAATACAACGTATTCGAAAACAACGGTTTTAAAACAACTGATTATGGTAGCGAAATAGGTTGATTTTAAATGATTTGAAAAATAAACAAGATTTTTTGTAACAAAAAAGCAAAATTGTACGTACTAATAATTACAGTTCGTAAGAACTTGTAAGTTTTAACTTTAGAATCACTGAATGAGACAACTAAAAATTACCAAACAAGTTACTAATAGAGAGACCGCATCTTTAGACAAGTATTTACAAGAAATTGGAAAAGTAGATTTAATTACAGCCGATGAAGAAGTAGAATTAGCACAGCGAATTAAAGCAGGCGATATGCGTGCTTTAGATAAACTAACAAAAGCTAATTTACGTTTTGTGGTATCGGTTGCGAAGCAATATCAAAACCAAGGATTAACCTTACCAGATTTAATTAATGAAGGTAATTTAGGATTAATTAAAGCAGCAAAGCGTTTTGATGAAACTCGTGGGTTTAAATTTATCTCTTATGCCGTTTGGTGGATTCGTCAATCTATACTACAAGCATTAGCAGAACAATCCCGTATTGTTCGTTTGCCTTTAAATAAAATTGGATCTATTAATAAAATTAATAAGACATACGCCTTTTTGGAACAATCTCACGAACGTCCACCAAGTGCAGAGGAAATTGCTAACGAGTTGGATATGACGATTAGTGATGTAAAAGAATCTATGAAAAATTCGGGTCGTCATGTATCCATGGATGCTCCTTTAGTAGAAGGAGAAGACTCTAACTTATACGATGTTTTACGTTCGGGAGAATCACCTAATCCAGATCGAGAATTAATGCACGAATCTTTACGCACAGAAATAGAACGTGCTTTAGAAACATTAACACCACGTGAGGCAGATGTAATCCGTTTGTACTTTGGTTTAGGAGATCAACACCCAATGACCTTAGAAGAAATTGGTGAAACATTTGATTTAACTCGAGAGCGAGTACGTCAAATTAAAGAAAAAGCTATTAGAAGATTAAAACATACTTCTAGGAGTAAAATTTTAAAAACATATTTAGGATAATTGTAATGAGTATTTTACTAATGGGGAAATAGTTTATAACTCGGTAATTACATTATTTTTAGAATACAGTAATAAAGCTATCTTTGAAAAAGATAGCTTTATTACGTTTAAAACAAATTAAAATGAAAGATATAATTGTAGCTCCATCGGTACTAGCAGCAGACTTTGGAAATTTACAACAAGATATAGAAATGATTAACGATAGCGAGGCTAATTGGTTTCATATAGATATTATGGATGGAATGTTTGTACCTAATATTTCTTTTGGAATGCCTGTACTTGAAGCAATTCAAAAACATGCAAAAAAAACCTTAGATGTACATTTAATGATTCAAGATCCAGACAGGTACATAAAAAATTTTGTGGATTTAGGCGCTAAAATTATTACGGTACATTATGAAGCTTGTTCACATTTACATAGAACTATTCAATTAATACACTCTTACGGAATTAAAGCAGGCGTAGCACTAAACCCACATACTAATGTAGAATTACTTAAAAATATAATAGCAGATATTGATTTAGTTTGTTTAATGAGTGTTAACCCTGGTTTTGGAGGGCAATCTTTTATTGAAAACACTTATGAAAAAATTAGAGATTTAAAAGAAATGTCCAAACAGATTAATCCAAAGTTGTTTATAGAAATAGATGGAGGAGTAAGTACTAAAAACGCTAAAAAATTGTATAATGCAGGAGCTAATGTGTTGGTAGCAGGTAGCTTTGTGTTTGGAGCAGAAAACCCTAAAGAAGCTATTGTAGGTTTAAAACAGGCTGTTGTTTAATAAAATTATAGAATTACTGTATAATAACATCTAGGAAATGTTATCTAAGATTAATTTAAGCTGTAGTCCAATTGATAGATTACTATAATTTGTTAAAATTTGCTTGCGTTCTGGATCAATTTTAAACTCTTTTAGGTTCAATTCTGTTACAGCATCTTTTAATTCTTGTCCACTATTAACAACGGTGCATATTTTTTTAATAGATAGATTATCAGTAATATTTTTATTTATAATACAATGTTTTCCATTGTAGAGTGCCGTAAAAACTTTTAGCTTGGTGCCCGATTGCTGAAAAGACCATAATATATTAATATGTGCTTTTTTTAAAAGGTTATTTAATTTGTTTTGTTCTTTGATGTTTATAAAACTAATATGAGAAAATTGATTAATAATTTTTTTTAAAGAAGCAGGTAAAACCGATCCACCAATAATTAATGGGATGGTTATTTTGGAAAATTCGTTTGCTATGAATAAAGCAGATTTTAAATTATCTGAAATAGACAAGTCTCCATGATAAAAAGCAAATTTTTCAACTTCTTCTTCAGAAGATTTTAAAGTGTTATTTCCATGAAAAGGAGGTAATAAAAAAGTTTCTTTGCTATATTTTTCTTTAAAATAATGATTTTCACTTTTTGAAATAGGAATAATACAGTTAACTTTTGATAATATTTTTTCGTATTTCTTATATTTTGATGCTTCTAAATAAAATATTCCTTTAAGTAAAAAGGATTTAGCGCTTTTTGCAAGACCTTTGTAATAAAAATGCTCAATGTTATGGGTTCTAACAATTATCTTATTTTTAAAGTGATTAGAATTAAGTATATGTGTACTTTGAAGACCTTCAAATAAAATAGGGGCATTGGACAGATTTAGATTTTTGTACATTGCATCGGAAGATCTAGAAACAACTCCGAATGGATATTTTTTAAAAAAATGGATATAAGATTTATTTCGTTTGTAACCAAAAATGGATTTACAATATTTATTTAAAGGTCCTAAATCTTTTCTTTCAGTATAAAAATAATGTAGGTGTATCTTAATACCTAGTTCGTAAAGCGCTTCAATTTTAAAAAATACATCCATTACGCCCCCAAAATTGGGAGGGTAGGGGTTATCAAAGCAAACTATTTGAACTTCTTTGAGATTCATGAAAGATAATTAAGCTTTTTATTCATTGATATTGTTACTTTTGAATATAAATATAGTCTAGATTTTGAATTCAACGCCTTTTTTTTCAATTATAATACCACTTTTCAACAAGGAAAATTATGTAAAGGATTCATTAAAATCAATACTCTGTCAGTCTTTTTCAAAGTTTGAAGTAATTATTGTTAATGATGGTTCTACCGATGCAAGTTTAGAAGTAGTTAACACCTTTAAAGATTCTAGAATTAAGATTTTAAATCAAGAAAATCAAGGAGTTTCAGTAGCAAGAAATAAAGGAATAAAGCATTCTAAGGGAGTATTTGTAGCCTTCTTAGATGCGGATGATTATTGGTATCCCAACCACTTAGAAGAACTTTATGAGACTATTTGTTTATTTCCAAAGCAGTCTATTTTTTGTATGAACTATAAAAAAGAAATCAAAAAAGGGATAATAAAGGACACTGCTTTTTCTGTTCAATTAGCAGAAAAACATACTTTAATTAAAAATTTTTTTACTGCAAGTAAACTGGATAGTATTGCTACCCCTATTGCGATAAGTATAAACAAAGCTTTTTTAGAAAAGAAAGGCTTTTTTTTTGATGAGAATATTAAGTCTGGAGAGGATATAGATTTATGGATTCGAATGGCTCTTAATTATACTTTTATTTTCAACAAAAAGCCCACTGCACTTTATAAAATGACGGTTAAAAATTCGTTATCAAAGAAAAGAAAATCGACAGATGAGTTTATGAAAGTAATTGATAAGCATAAAAATTATGAAAATGCTTATAAGGGTTTAAAGCAATATCTAGATTTAAATAGATTTTCAATTGCCTTAGAATATAAAATGCAAAAAGAAATTACTAAATACCGATTGCTAAGGCGAAACATAAAATTAAAAAACCTACCGTTGCGAAGGATATTGTTTTTGTTTTTACCCAATACTGTGTTAAAATGGTTGTATAAAATAAGAGGTTATTGATTTTTAGATTTTAAAAAGTCTTTATAATTCCTTATATAATCTTCCTCATCATATACATCTGATGCAAGAGCTAGACATACTGCACCGGCTGAAAAATTTTCAAGTTCTCTCCAAATGCCATTAGGAATTAATAGGCCAGTATCTGGTTTGTTAAGATTTAATATTTTT
This sequence comes from uncultured Aquimarina sp., assembly GCA_938011245.1. GTDB lineage: Bacteria > Bacteroidota > Bacteroidia > Flavobacteriales > Flavobacteriaceae > Aquimarina. The sequence continues at coordinate 5,209 of CALLUJ010000031.1, forward strand.
TTTTCCGAGCCATCGTCTAATACTACATCAAAACTTCCACTTAATGGAATTAAGAATTTATGTTGGATTTTATGTGAGTGTCCTCCTCTAACAGCATCACTTCTTACATCATATAAATAGTAAACACGTTTAAAACTAAAAGGAATAGCTTGTTTTTCAATTACGGCTAGATTTCCTCTGCTATCTATAATTTTTGGTAAATCGATAAGAATACAATCTTTTATTTTTGACATTTTATAAGCGAGAGATTAATTTTTTTTCTACTAAGTCGTTGTATTTTTCTACCCCTTCAAAGCCAACTTTACATTTAGAAAGGAACTCATTTAATTTTATAAAATTGTGGCGGAGTAAAAAAAACACATATTTGAACACCCATACTTTTGCAGTAATATTTCCATAAAAATGATTTTTCATAGCAGCTCTTGCATAAATATTAGCATCAGATTCCATAATAGTCCCAGAAGATTCTTCTTCGTGATAGACTATAGTTTTTGGGATATGGAAAAGGTTAAGTTTTTTTTGAAGAGCATTGATGGTAAATAAATACTCTCCACCACCGTTAAATATACCTCCCAAAGAAAAAAAAGAACTAAAAAATAAAGAATGTTTAAGGATAGATAAAGGTTTGAAAGCTATTATTATAGTGTGAACCGCTTCTAGTGTTTTTTTATTGTGTAATCCATAAGAAGGATATTTTGCATGCGGTATGCCTTCTTCAGAAATAGCTTCAAAGGTTAACAAATCAGCATTAGGATGTTTATTAAAAGCGTTAATAATTGTAGTGCCAAATTCTTTTTCAAAAACAGTATCATCATCTGCAAACAAACAGATAGTTCCTTTTGCATTTTTAATAGCGGTGTTTCGACTATCCGAAGTTCCTCTTTTAAAAGAGTTAATTACTCTAATTTTTGGATTATTAGAGTGTGCTAACTTATCTTCAGAGGTTTGATTAACAACTAATATATTAAAGTTGTTAATGTCGTTTTTAGAAAAAAGATTGTTTAAAAACAACAAGTTCGTTCTGAACATTGTAGCTATAAGAATTTCAAAATTCATATATTTGATAGCAAATTTACAGTCTACAATTTAAAAAAATTAACAACCAACTAATCCTTTTTTCCTATTAATTTGAAAACTCCTTTAGTATCTGTAATTTGTTTGTGCTTTAACCACGAAATTTATTTAAAAGACGCCTTAGACTCCGTAGTTAGTCAGAATTATAAGTTTGTTGAAATAATTATTGTAAATGATTGTAGCACAGATGATTCTGATTCAGTTATACAGAAATGGATATCGAATAATAAATTAATTGAAACCACTTATATAAATAATAGCAAAAATTTAGGGAATACCCAATCATTCAATAAAGGTCTAAATAAGGTTAAAGGGGAATATATTATAGATTTAGCTACAGATGATATTTTATTGCCCAATGCTATAGAAGATCATTTAAAGAATTTCGAGTCAACTAATATAACAGATGTAGGTGTTTCTTTTGCAAACGTAGAATTAATCGATTATAAGAAAACTCATTTAGGATTCCATTATGATGTAAATAATAACGGTAAAGTGTTACGATTGCCTAAAAGTGGAAATTTATATAATGAGTTATTAGCCTCTTATTATCTTAATCCTACAGGAATGTTTGTTAAGAAAGAAGTTTATGATTTATTAAGAGGATATGATGAAACCTTAGATTACGAAGATTTTGATTTTTGGATTAGATCTTCTCATATGTTTAATTATATTTTTTGTAATTCGATTACCATACAGAAACGAATTATAAAAAGCTCTCATAGTTATTTAGCAGATACTGTAAAAAAAAATAAGTTTACTAGAGATTTTTCTACTTATAAAGTCTGTCTAAAGGCATATCATTTAAATAGCACAAAGAGAAATTTTGAGGCCTTATGGATTCGTATTTTACACGAATTTAAACAAGTTACAAAAAGTGGTAATTACAAGCTATCAATTAGGTATTTTATTTTGTACTTAAAGTCTTTAAGGAAATACTTTCTTGTCAAAAAATAAGTTATTATAAAGTAAATTTTAAGAAATGCCAACAGAAGAAAGATGTAGACTTATTATTGATGGACAAAATTTTGAATTTGGTGTTCAAGGTAATTTTTTTGTTGGGGATGATGTGGTTTTGTATAATAAGAATACGGATAATTCAATTTCGGGTTGTTCATGGGAACATTTAGGATATAAAATTATAGATGTTTTTAACAGTGACGAATATGAAAACTTGTTAAAATCAGTAAAAAAAAATATAATTGAAGGGATTAAAAATATAGGACTAGTTATCGATGAACAGGAATTTAAATTACAAAATTATCATAAATACATAACCAAAAGTTCAGATCATTATCAAATAGTAAATCATACAAAGAATTTAATAAACGACGATTTCGATATAAATATAGACAAGTTAATTAAGAAATTTGAAGATCATGTAAGATGTAATTTATCTTCTCATATTAAAGATTTAGGAAAGAGTCATGTACAGATTAGGATAATTAGGCCCAACTCATTAGATATAAATCCGCCACACCGAGATAGCTATTTAGATTATTGGAAGAAAATTTTAAATGTTTGGATACCAATAACAGGTTCCAATAAAAATTCATCATTACCAATAGTACCAAAAAGTCATTTACTTTCTGAAAAAAAAATTTTGCGTACTAAAGCAAGAGAAGCTTTAATTAACGGAAACTTATATACGGTACCATGTATTATAAGTACTACGGAAGGACCTTTTGAAATGATTAGGCCTAATCCTCAAAAGGGACAAGCATTAATTTTTACACCCTATTTAATACATGGAGCTGCGATAAATAATAACAACGATACCACTAGAATTTCTTTAGAATTAAGATTTGAAAAAGCAGAGACTAAAGATTGATTTTAAATTTCTTTTTTAGGTAATATATTAAATCTATTTTTTTATTTAATTTGATAAAAGAATAGATTAATGAAATTGACACCAAAATAAAAAAGAAGACTAGTTGAGGAATACTGGATAGAATTAAAGAACTTATAATACAAAGTACCCCTAAAATTACAGAAATAGTAAATATTTTAAATGCCTCCGAAGTAAGATTAAATTGATACTTTTTATGCACATAAAGGTATAAGTATATACCATAAATTACAAAATTGATTACAGTGGCTAAACCAATACCTTTAAGATTATAAAATTTATAACACAAAATGGTAAGGCTAATATTTAAAAAGTCGCCTAATAGTTCTTGTTTAAAGTATTGAACCTTGTTGTCTTTAGCAAGGATAATATAGGATAATGGCCAAAGTACAGTCTTTAGTATAATAGCAAATAATCCAAAAACAAAAATTTCAGAAACTTTTACAAACGAGGAAGAGTATAGTAACTTTAAAACAAAAGGAGCAGACAAATATAAAAAGAGAATTAAAGGAGTTACAATTAGCAATGCAACTTCGATTTGTTTGTTTACTAAGCTTTTTACTTGGTTGTTATTATGTTGTACACTGGTTAATCTAGGAAAAAAATCGACAGACATTGCTGTAAATATTAGACCCACGTAGGAAGTTAAAATTACTATACTAGCTTCAAAAAGACCTAAAACTTCTTCCGAATTAGAAAACTTGTCTAGGTATAAACGGATAAAGAAATTGCAAATGTGTCCAAAAATTATATTTAAAGAAAGGAAGAAACCTAACTTTAGCATAGGACTAGCTTCTTTTATATATATGGAAAAGGAAGTTTTTATTCTTTTTTTCTGTAAATTTCTAGTAAAATGAATATTGACTAGTAAAGCAATAAAACTACCACTGATTATAGAAGGTATAATTCCTTCCTTTCCAAGGTAAAAGTATAATGGAATAGTAATAAGAGCACTTAAAAGAGACGAAATAATACTAGACAAAGCAATAGATTTCATTAAGCGCATTCCTTGTAAAATGGCTCCATAGGCTGTGCCATAACTGGTAAATATAAAATTTACCGATAGGATAATAAACCAATAAAATTTAGAGGAATCATTAAAAATCCATGAGCTTAAGGTAATACTTAGTATTAATGTTACAACACAGCCTAAAATACCTAAATAAAGTCCAGTGCGCTTAACAACTTGTATAGATTTTTGAAGTTTTGATTTGTCTGTATCATTTAAGTTGACTGCAATTTCTTTGATGCTTACGGTAGAAAAACCAAAACTGGTTATGGATGTAATTACATTTAAAGCATTTTTGATTAAACCTAAAAGACCAATACCAGAAGGTCCTAAAAAAATAGCAGCAAATTTTGTAGTAACTAAGCCAATAAGTAATTTAAAAAATTGCATAGAACCAAAAACTCCAATAGCTTTTACAATAGACTTATGTGAGTTTTCATTGGTCGTTATTTTATTTAGGTTGTTATTACTCATCTATAACACATCCAAAAGATTTAAATTCTGATTTAAAACTATTTTTCCATTTTCTCCACGATTTTTTAGATATCTTAATACTCGTATTACTTAAAAAAAGCTGTATGTAATCATCTGAAAAATCATTTGGAAAATTTTCCATAGAATTAAAAAGATTCTCAAACCAAGCTTTGTTAATTATCTGATTAAATAAAAACATATCAAAATTAACTTCATTGTAATTTCTATTTGTAGCAGATGAGGTAAATCCAGTTTTAGCAACCTCTAATTTGGTACGGGCAAAACCAGGCTTTTGATTTTGATTGTTTATAAAACGTAAAGCGTTATAGATTTGTAATTTTTCATCTACCTTATTGTTGTGATTTTTCCAAAGACTTAAAAAATAACTTTTTTTAAATAAAACTCCAGCTACGCTATAAATAGAGTAGTAACTGATGTCTTTTAGCTTTGTATGAATTTTTAGGAATTTAAAAGTTTTTCGAATTTTAAGTTTATCAAACTTGTAAAAAATTAGCTTGTACAGAAATGAATTATAATATGGGATTTTAGGAATTAAAAAATTTATATTCTTTCCTTTTTGATCTATTTTACTTTGAATAAGTTTAGGATTACCTAACCAAAACAATTTTAAAAACAAAGCATTTTTAGAAACCATTTCTCCGACCATAGACGATAAATCGATAGTTTTGGTAAGCCATATATCGTCCTCCAAAAGTAAAAAGTACTCAGAAGCTCGTTTAGTACCTTCAAGCCATAGATCTATTGGAATACTTTTGTTTTCGGGTTCAACCCCAAGATATACAGATTCTGATTTTATGGTATAAGCCTTAGATTTAAGAATAGTTACTTTTGGAAAATCGGTTTTAATTTTATTTAAATAGATATCGGGGGTTCCGTCGTCCAATATGGTAATTTTATAATCAGTATTGATTACATGTTGCCGAATCGATTTTAAGCACCTTTCTAAATAATAAGGTCTATTAAATGACTTTATAAGAATATCCATTAAAAGGAATTAATAGCATTAATAACATAATTCACTTCAGAGTCTTCCATAACAGGACTTATAGGAATACTCAATACCTCATTGCATTGCTTGTCAGTTATTGGGTAGGGTTGTGTAAACACATTTTGAAATGCCTGTTGTTTGTATAAAGGTATTGGATAGTGTATTAGAGTTTGAATATCTTTATTGTTTAAGTAGTCAACTAAAGATTCTCTTTTAGAAGTTCTAATTACAAATAAATGAAATACGTGATTTTTAGAGAATTTCCATTTAGGTAATTCAATAGCTGTATTGTTTATCTCTTTAAGATACCTAGTAGCTATTTTTCTACGATAGTCGTTATCGTTATCTAGTTTGCGTAATTTTAGTCTTAAAAATGCTGCTTGAATTTCATCTAATCTGGAATTTACTCCAGCATAATCATTGACGTATTTAGAAGAGGTTCCGTAATTTCTTAGTTTTTTTATAACCTCTGCCAATTCGATATTATCAGTTGTAATAGCTCCACCATCTCCAAGAGCTCCTAAGTTTTTACTAGGGTAAAAACTAAAACCAGAGGCATGAGCCAAACTTCCTGCTTTTTTTCCGTTTTCAGTTATTGCTCCATGGGCTTGAGCAGCATCAGAAATTAGAATTAAATTACGGGTAGTACAAATATTATTTAACGCTTCCATATTGGCTAACTGTCCATAAAGGTGAGTAACCATTATTGCTTTAGTCTTAGAGGTTATTTGAGAATCAATCTTAGAAGGATCAAGATTAAAATCAATATCACTAGGCTCTACTAAGACAGGGGTTAGCCCAGCATTTACAATAGCCAAAACTGTAGCAATATACGTATTAGACGCTACTATAACTTCGTCTCCTTTTTGGAGTTTTCCAAGTTTTCGATACCCTTTAAGGATTAAAAATAAAGCATCTAGTCCATTTCCAACTCCAATACAATTATTTACACCACAATAAGCAGCAAATTCTTTTTCAAAATCATTAACATTATTACCAAGTATATAATATCCAGAATCTAAAAAGGATTGGAAGCAGATATTGAAATTATCTGTAAAACGCTGATTTATTTTTTTTAAATCTAGAAAGTTAATACTCATAATTATGCTATTGGAATCTCATAAAAATCTTGAAGATATTGCTGACAGCCTAATTCTTCTTTTTGTTTTAAAAGAGAATAATTTCCTGCAATGATACCCATATCAAAATAGCGATAATTTTCGGATTTAAATTTCTCTATTAAATGCATAAATAAATAGTCTAGAGCTCTATGTTGTTCTCCAAGTTTTGTGGTTGCTCCGTATTGGGATTTTACAACAGAATCGGTTTTAAAAATAGTAATACCTGCTAATAACTCTTCTTCTAATAAAATGTTGTATTGTATAATATTATTAGGAAATTGCTGGTTCAAATAAGATATTTCATCTAATGTATGTACAGGTTTGGATTCGTGTTTTTCTTTAAGTCTCGGTTCTAGAATCTCTTTCCAGAAAGAGTCAAAATTTGAGGTTTCTATAATTTTGAATCCTAGGTTATGGGACTTCCTAAAGTGCTTTAATTTGGTCTTATGGAATGGAATTGGTAAAGAATAATCAATCGCAAAATTCTGTGCTCGTTGAGTAATTTTGCCTTTCAGTTTTAAAAATAAAGGCTCTAATTCATTACACGGGTTTTTGTGATAAAACAATGGAATGCTTTTTAGCTGAATTAAATTAAAGCCTTTTTGTTTTAAAAATTCTAAAATAGCTAAAAATAAATTTTCAACTTTGGCTACCCCATAACTTGATGTCAATAACAATCCTCCATAAGTTAAACCTTGGTGAGAATAGATAATAGTATCCTTTTTATTAGCAGGAAATAGAGCTATTAACTTTTCTCCTTTAAATACCATTAGTGAAAAGTCCCCAAAGCGATCCTTATGGTATTCCATAAAATTTCTAAGAAATAGAAAAGTAGCGTTTTTTGCAGTGCTAACGAAAGAGTTCCACTGTTTATAATATGACGGTTCATATTTTTTAACTGTATATTCTGAAAACAAATTTGATTACTTTATTGTAAATTGAGTAAAAATAAAAGACCACCTTAATTTTTTAAGGTGGTCTAAAAATATCAATAAAAAATTGATTAAGCTATTTTATTACGCTTACGTTCGTTTTCGGTAAGGTAAATTTTACGTAATCGTAAGAAGTTAGGAGTAACTTCTACATATTCGTCTTTTTGGATAAACTCTAAAGCTTCTTCTAAAGAGAATTTAATTGCAGGTACAATTTTAGCTTTATCATCCGCCCCAGAAGAACGTACGTTAGATAATTTTTTTGTTTTGGTAATATTAACAGTCATATCATCTCCACGAGAGTTTTCTCCAATAACTTGACCTTCGTAAATGTCCTCTCCTGGGTCTACAAAAAAGCGACCTCTATCCTGTAACTTATCAATAGAATAAGGAATAGCTTTTCCTAGTTCCATGGATACTAAAGAACCATTTTGACGCTCAGGAATTCCACCTCTCATAGGTTGATACTCTGTAAAGCGATGAGCCATAATAGCCTCCCCAGCAGTTGCGGTTAGTAATTGATTACGTAAACCAATAATACCTCTAGAAGGAATTACAAACTCGCAAATCATACGATCTCCTTTTGTTTCCATACTTAAAAGTTCACCTTTTCTAAGCGTAACCATTTCTACAGCTTTACCAGAAACATTTTCAGGTAAATCAATAGTTAATTCTTCTACAGGCTCACATTTTACACCATCAATTTCTTTGATAATTACTTGAGGTTGACCAATTTGTAATTCGTAACCTTCTCTACGCATAGTCTCTATAAGTACAGAAAGGTGTAGTACACCACGTCCAAAAACTAAAAATTTATCAGCGCTATCCGTTTCGTTAACACGTAAAGCTAAGTTTTTTTCAAGTTCTTTATTTAAACGATCCTTGATGTGTCTTGAAGTTACAAACTTACCGTCTTTACCAAAAAAGGGAGAGTCGTTAATGGTAAATAACATACTCATTGTTGGTTCGTCAATAGCAATAGTTTTTAGAGCTTCAGGGTTTTCAATATCAGCAACAGTATCACCAATGTCAAAACCTTCTAAACCTACTAGTGCACAGATATCACCTGTGACTACCGATTCTACTTTTTTACGACCAAGACCTTCAAAGCTATGTAGTTCTTTAATTCTAGATTTTATAATGGAGCCATCTCTTTTAACTAAAGAAACTTGTTGTCCTTCTACTAAACTTCCTCTTTGTAATCTACCAATAGCAATACGTCCTGTGAAAGAAGAAAAATCTAGTGAGGTAATTAACATTTGAGTAGTACCTTCATCAAACTTAGGGGTAGGAATGTGTTCTAAAACCATATCCAATAAAGGTTCAATGTTATCAGTTTGGTTTTTCCAATCGGTACTCATCCAATTATTTTTAGCAGAACCATAAACGGTTGGGAAATCAAGTTGCCATTCTTCTGCTCCTAATTCAAACATTAGGTCAAATACTTTTTCATGTACTTCGTCTGGAGTACAGTTTTCTTTATCAACTTTATTTACGACAACACAAGGTTTCAAACCTAAATCGATTGCTTTTTGTAGCACAAAACGAGTTTGGGGCATAGGACCTTCAAAGGCATCTACTAATAAAAGTACACCATCTGCCATATTAAGAACTCGCTCTACTTCTCCACCAAAATCGGCGTGACCAGGAGTGTCAATAATATTTATTTTAGTCCCTTTATAAGTAACAGAAACGTTTTTAGAAGTAATAGTAATACCACGTTCACGCTCTAGATCATTATTATCTAAAATTAGATCACCAGTATTTTGATTTTCACGAAATAACTGACAGTGATACATAATCTTATCAACCAACGTAGTTTTTCCGTGGTCAACGTGTGCAATAATCGCAATGTTTTTAATAGTTGTACTCATAAAGCTAAGCTAAAATTTGGCGCAAAGGTACTTCTTTTTTTATTAAAGGATTGAATTTTAATAACTCTTTAAAGTAAAATTTGTATTCAATTAGTTTAGAAGTTACATTGCGTAATTTCATGTAATTGATAATAAATTAATGTGTCAAGTAAATTCTTATAATAAAAATTATTTAACAAGATTTAAATTACTTTAGCGAAATAAAAATGAATTATAATGAACCTAAATAATATCCCACAACTTAAAAATATTGATTCTAATAATTTCTTCCTTTTAGCTGGACCATGTGCTATTGAAGGTGAAGAAATGGCTTTACGGATCGCAGAAAAAGTAGTAAAAATTACTACCGATCTTAAAATACCCTATGTGTTTAAAGGGTCTTTTAAAAAAGCAAATAGAAGTAGGGTGGATAGTTTTACAGGTATTGGAGATGAAAAAGCATTAAAAATTCTTCGAAAAGTATCAGAAACTTTTAAGGTTCCTACAGTAACCGATATACATACTAATGAAGACGCAGATAGAGCAGCACAATATGTGGATGTATTACAAATTCCAGCTTTTTTAGTACGTCAAACAGACCTTGTAGTTGCTGCAGCAAAAACAGGAAAAACAGTAAACTTAAAAAAAGGACAGTTTATGAGTCCAGAAGCTATGCAACATGCCATTAGGAAAGTACACGATAGTGGAAATAACAATGCTATGATTACAGATAGAGGAACAATGTTTGGATATCAAGATATGGTTGTGGACTTTAGAGGAATTCCAACAATGAAACAATACGGAACAACAGTCTTAGATGTAACTCATTCCTTGCAACAGCCTAACCAAACCAGTGGAGTAACAGGAGGAAGACCCGATATGATTGAAACTATTGCAAGAGCAGGTATTGTAACAGGAGTAGATGGTTTGTTTATCGAAACCCATTTTGATCCTGCAAATGCAAAAAGTGATGGAGCAAATATGTTAAAACTGGATTATTTAGAAAAGCTGTTAAGTAATTTATCTGCTATTAGACAGGTGGTTAACACACTGTAAAATGGAATATAATTCTAATGAAATATAAAATATTATTATAAAAAGCAGTGGTGTTTTTTCGAATTTGACTCACATTTTAAACGAAGCCTTCAGAAAAAGACAAAAAGCCTAGGCAGGTAAGTTATATTATTGCTCATTTTTATTGAAAAATTAATAACAATATAACTTTAGTTGTGTTTTTTTAAACATAATTAAAGTTAAAAAGAATGAATTGTTAAGAATATTTGAAATTAATAATAGTTATGTAAAAATGTTGCATTTCTAACAAGTTATGTATAATAATTATACTAGCTTTATTGAAGAATCAATAATTGTTAAATGCAAATAATACATATTAGTGCCGAGTGTTTTCCAATTGCTAAAGTAGGGGGATTAGCAGACGTTGTTGGAGCGTTACCAAAATACCAAGAAACTTCAGGGATTAGTTCTAAAGTAATAATGCCTTTTTATGAGAATAAATTTACAATTCAGCATTTAGAAGAACTAGAATCCACATTTATAGGAGAAATAAATTTAGGAGAGAAGCTTTACAACTATAAAGTTCTAAAGTTGCCGAAACAAGTATTAGGTTTCGAAGTATTTTTAATTAAAATTGAAAACTTAACAGATAGACCTAATGTTTACGGGTATCCCGACGATGTAGAGCGCTTTACAGCATTTCAAAAAATAGTTTGTGATTTTTTAGTAAATTTTAAAGAAAAACCAAATGTGGTGCATTGTCACGATCATCATACAGGTTTTATTCCTTTTTTTATGAGTTATAGTATGGCACATAAAAAATTGCAACATATTCCTTCAATAATAACAATACATAATGCACAATATCAAGGCGACTTTAGTTATGATAAAATGTATTATCTACCAGATTTTAATATTGAAAACGCAGGTCTAATAGATTGGTACGGACGTATTAATCCGTTAGCCACAGGTATTAAGTGTGCTTGGAAAGTAACCACAGTATCATCTAACTATTTGGGAGAATTACAAAAAGTAGCTAACGGTTTAGAAGGATTGTTGCGAAGCGAAAAAGCAAAATCGATAGGTATCTTAAATGGAGTAGACTCTCAAGTTTGGAATCCTAGTACAGATTCTATGTTAAAATTTAATTTCAATAAAAAAACGATTAATAAAGGAAGACAAGGTAATAAAGAATGGCTTTGCAATAAATTTAATTTAGATCCAAAATTACCATTAATAGCCTTTATAGGTCGTTTTGTTTACGAAAAAGGCTCCGATTTATTATCCGAAGTAGTTTCTCAGGTTTTAGAAAAAGAAAACAAAGAAGTAAACCTATTATTATTAGGAAGTGGAAACCCAGAAACAGAAAACCAACTTCGAGAACTTCAAAATAGAATACAAGGAAAATTTAACACTTTTATTGGTTACGACGAAGAGCTATCCCACATCATTTATGGTGGAGCAGATTTCTTATTAATGCCTTCAAGAGTAGAACCTTGTGGATTAAATCAAATGTATGCAATGCGCTATGGAATGCTTCCAATAGTAAGTAATACAGGTGGATTAAAAGACACTGTAATAGATATAGATCAAGGCGAAGAAGGTTTTGGAATAGTCTTAAATCCTGTAAATGTACACGAGATTTGTTTTGCAATACAACGCGCAATTGATGTATATGCAAATAAGGCTTTTTTTAAAGCTAAGCGTAAACAATTAATGAATATTGAACATAGTTGGGATAAATCGGCTCAAGAATATATAAAGATGTATCAATCCTTAGTGAATATTGCTCAATAAAAAACATATGTTAAATAAAAAAGTACTAAGTATTATTTTAGGCGGAGGAAGAGGAACTCGTTTAAAACCATTAACAAGTCACCGATCAAAACCAGCAGTGCCTATCGCAGGAAAATACAGATTAGTAGATATACCTATTTCTAATTGTATTAATAACGGTTTAAAACGCATTTACGTTCTTACTCAATTTAATTCTGCGTCCTTAAATTCTCATATAAAAAACACCTATCAATTTAGTGGATTTAGCGAATCTTTTGTAGATATTTTAGCCGCAGAACAAACACCAGATAACCAAACATGGTTTCAAGGAACTTCGGATGCCGTAAAGCAATGTCAGCATCATTTTAATAGAAAAGATTGGGAATACGCACTTATCCTATCCGGAGATCAACTGTATCAAATGGATTTAATGGAAATGGTTCAGAAACATGTGGACAGTGGAGCCGAAATTACGATAGCAACACAACCCGTTTCAGCAAAAGAAGCACCAGCCTTTGGTATTTTAAAAACAGATAAAAACAGTTTTATAAGAACCTTTACAGAAAAACCTTTATTAGAAGACTTAGGAGGTTGGGAATCAGAAGTGTCTGAAACCATGAAAGCAGAAGGAAAAGAATATTTAGCCTCTATGGGAATTTATATTTTTAACCGAAAGGTTTTGGACGAAGTACTAAATAATAATGCAGTAGATTTTGGGAAAGAAATAATACCCGATGCCATTACAGAAGGGCGTAAAGTACTAGGTTATCAATACGAAGGATACTGGGAAGATATAGGAACCATTAAATCTTTTTATGAAGCTAATTTAGCATTAACAGATAACCTTCCTAAATTTAATTTATTTGATAAAGCAAATACAATACTTACCCGTGCTAGAATTTTACCCCCTTGTAAAATTAACGATACTTGTATTAAAAAAGCAATGGTAAGTGAAGGCTGTATTATAGATGCAGAAAAAATAGAAAACTCTATTATTGGTGTTCGGTCTCGCATAGGAAAAAGATCTGTAATAAAAAACACCTATATTATGGGAGCAGATCAATATCAAAGTTTATCCGAATTAAATAATTGTATGCAGTTAGATAAACCCTATGTAGGTATTGGAGTAGATTGTAATATTAGTGGAGCTATTATAGAAAAAAATTGTAGAATAGGCAATAATGTAACTATTAAAGGAGGAGACCATTTATTGGATACCGAAACAGAAACTTATGTGATAAAAGATGGCGTAGTCGTTATTAAAAATAATGCCATAATAGTATCGGATACCGTTATTGGATAATTGGGGATTATTTATTGATTATAATAAAGTTTTATGAATACAAATACAACAAAAAAAGAATATTCAATTTGTATAAACGCAATACCTTCTAACTAATGTTATTTAGAATTTATTTCAGCATCTTATTATACTTATGTAATATTAATTTTGTTTTCACGAATAATTAAACAAAACACACTGTATGTCCCAAGTTCAACCCTATTCATTATTTACAGATTTTGATATTTCTTTATTTAAAAATGGATCTCATTATAATTTGTTCGATAAATTTGGAGCACATGTAGTAGCCTTAGAAGGAGTTATAGGGACGTATTTTTCTGTTTGGGCGCCTAGTGCTAAATCAGTTTCCGTAATTGGCGATTTTAACTATTGGTCAGGAACAGAACATCAACTCTATGTGCGGTGGGATAGTTCAGGAATTTGGGAAGGTTTTATACCCCACATTACTCATGGAACCCTATATAAATATAAAATAGAATCTCAGCATAATGGAGTAGTAACAGAAAAAGCAGACCCTTATGGAAGATTATGCGAAACACCACCAAAAACAGCCTCAGTAGTTCAAAAAAAGTCTCCTTATGTATGGAATGATACTGCGTGGATGAAGTATCGCAAGGAAAAAAATGGATTAGATAGACCATACTCGGTTTATGAAGTGCACTTAGAATCTTGGAAAAAAAAGGAATACAATCAAAATTTAAGTTTTAAAGAATTAGCAACCGATTTAGTTATTTATGTAAAAGAAATGAATTTTACTCATGTAGAATTTATGCCTATTATGGAGTACCCTTATTCGCCATCATGGGGATATCAACTTACAGGTTATTTTGCTCCTAGCTCACGTTTTGGTTCGCCAGACGATTTAAAATATCTAATAGATCAATTTCATCAGAATAATATAGGGGTTATTATCGATTGGGTACCATCTCATTTTCCTGAAGATCCTCACGGACTAGGCTTTTTTGATGGATCACATTTATATGAATACCCAGACCCACGGAAAGGGTTTCATCCCGATTGGAAAAGCCTTATTTTTAATTATAGTCGTAACGAGGTAAAGGCCTTTTTAATAAGTAATGCCGTATTTTGGTTACAAGAATTTCATATAGATGGCTTACGCGTAGATGCTGTTGCTTCCATGTTATACTTAGACTATTCAAGAAAGGAAGGAGAGTGGGAACCTAACATTTACGGAGGAAGAGAAAATTTAGAGGCAAAAGACTTTTTACAAGAATTGAATCGAGAAATTTACGCTCGTTTTGATGGAGTACAAACTATTGCAGAAGAATCTACATCTTATACAGGTGTTACTAAACCTGTTGAATATGGAGGTTTAGGTTTTGGAATGAAGTGGATGATGGGCTGGATGAATGATACTCTAGAATACTTTTCCAAAAACACCTATTTTAGGCAGTATCATCAAAACGATATAACCTTTAGCTTAGCTTATGCCTTTAGTGAACATTTTATGTTACCATTTTCCCATGATGAAGTAGTACATGGTAAAAAATCATTAATTTATAAAATGCCAGGAGACGATTGGCAGCGTTTTGCAAACCTTAGAGCTATGATTGGATTAATGTATATGCATCCAGGGGCTAAACTATTGTTTATGGGAGGAGAATTTGGGCAAACTTCCGAATGGAATTTTCAACAAAGTTTAGATTGGCACTTGTTGGAATTTGAACCACATCAAAAATTTCAAAAGTATATTAAAGAACTTAATACATTATATAAAAACGAACCAGCCTTATACGAAAAAGCATTTAGTAGTGAAGGCTTTGAATGGATTTCGTTAGACGATAATGAAAATTCGGTAATTAGTTTTATTCGTAAAGGACACGATGCTAAAAACGATTTAGTAGTTCTATGTAATTTTACTCCCGAAGTAAGAAATAACTATACTATAGGAGTTCATAAAAAAGGAAAATGGCAAGAGGTTTTCAATTCAGATTTATCAATATTTTACGGAAGTGGTGTAGAAAATGATAAAAGCATAAAAACAGACAAGAAACAGGTTCATAACAAAAAAAGCTCATTAACAATATCGCTTCCACCGTTATCGGTAATTGTTTTAAAGCAAATATAATTTAACTTTATGTTACCATTAGTATAATAAAACCCGTATAAATTTCTTATACCTTTAATACAGTTTAAAAAGAATTATTATGATCTTAAACGAACAAATAGAAAAAAAAGGAAATCAGTTTCCTTCCAGAATAATTAAGCAAGAGAAAGATTTAGATACTTTTTATTTTCATACCGAAAACAGAGTAATTTTGCAAGTAAAAGTACTTAGAGACAGTGTTATTCGTTTTAGATATACTACTACCAATAAGTTTGAAGACGATTTCTCTTATGCTATAGATAAAAACCCAACAACAGGTTATAATTTTTTAGAACTTAAAGAGCAAGAAGAAGAATATATTATAAAAACAGCCAAAGTTAGTCTTCATATTTCGAAAAACGATTTAAGAAAAACGATTTACTGTTTAGAAACGGATAAAGTAATATTAAAAGACGAACAAGGTTTTCATTGGGAAGAGAGTTACGAGTTGGGTTCTGATATTGTTAAAATGAGTAAGATATCCGAAGATGCCGAAAACTTTTACGGGTTAGGAGATAAACCTACCCATCTAAACTTAAAAGGAAAACGCTTAGAGAATTGGGCTACCGATTCCTATGCATTTGGATCGGGAACCGATCCAATATATAAATCTATTCCCTTTTATGTAGGTTTACACCATAATACAGCCTACGGTGTATTTTTTGATAATACCTTTAGAACCTTTTTTGATTTTTGTAACGAACGTAGGCATGTTACTAGTTTTTGGGCATTAGGAGGAGAAATGAATTATTATTTTATTCATGGTCCCCAGGTGCAAGAAGTAGTAGAAAAATATACCCAACTTACAGGAGTACCAGAGTTACCCCCTTTATGGGCATTAGGTTTTCATCAATGTAAGTGGAGTTATTATCCAGAATCTAAAGTAAAAGAAATTACAGGAAAATTTAGAGAATTAAACATACCATGCGATGCCATCTACTTGGATATTGATTATATGGATGGATTTAGATGTTTTACGTGGGATAAAGAAAAATTTCCCGAACCTGTACGGATGGTAAAAGAATTGGCAGATGATGGATTTAAAACGGTAGTTATTATTGATCCAGGGATAAAGATAGATTACAGTTATGATGTGTTTTTAGAAGGCTTAGAAAACGATTATTTTTGTAAACGTGCAGACGGCCCTTACATGAAAGGGAAAGTATGGCCGGGAGAATGTTATTTTCCAGATTTTACCAAACCAGAAGTAAGAGAGTGGTGGGCAGGATTGTTTAAAGGTTTAATAGAAGAAACAGGAGTTGCAGGAGTTTGGAATGATATGAATGAACCGGCAGTAATGGATGTACCAGGAAAATCTTTCCCCGACGATGTACGCCACGATTATGATGGACACCCTTGTAGTCACCGCAAAGCACATAATATTTATGGAATGCAAATGGCACGTGCTACCTACCATGGAGTACAGAGATCGGCACACCCCAATAGACCTTTTGTAATTACACGCTCTGCATATTCGGGAACACAACGTTATACAAGTACATGGATGGGAGATAATGTAGCTACATGGGAACATTTAGTAGTTGCTAACCGCCAAATTCAACGTATGTGTATGTCTGGATATTCTTTTGCAGGAACCGATATTGGAGGTTTTGCAGAACAACCCAATGGAGAGCTTTTTGCACGTTGGATACAATTAGGTGTGTTTCATCCCTTTTTTAGAGTACATTCTAGTGGGGACCATGGCGAACAAGAACCTTGGTCTTTTGGAGATGAAATTACAAACATATCAAGAAAATTTATAGAAATTCGATATCAACTATTACCATATATATACACCGCTTTTTGGAAATATATAGAGCATGGATTACCAATTTTAAAATCCTTGGTAATGTACGATCAAGCAGATTACCAAACACATTACCGTACCGATGAGTTTATTTTTGGAGAACAAATGTTAATATGTCCAATTAATGAGCCTAATGCTAAAGGCCGTCGTATGTATATCCCTAAAGGGATTTGGTTCGATTATTGGTCTAATTCTGTAATTAAAGGAGGGAAAGAATACTGGATAGATGCCGATATTGATTCGATGCCAATTTTTGTAAAATCTGGAGCTGTAATCCCTAAATACCCAATTCAGCAATATGTTGGCGAAAAAGAAATTACAGAATTAGAGTTAGATTGTTACTATATAAAAGGTGAAGAAAAGTCTAGTATTTATGAAGATGCTAATGATGGTTATGGTTATAAGAAAGGGGATTTTAGTAGACGTACTTTTAGATACGTAGGTAAAGACAATGAAATTGTTATACAACAGCACAAAAGAGGGAAGTTTATAACTAGTTATGATAATTTTAAAATTAGATTAGTTGGAATTCCTTTCTTAATAAAAAGCATACAATTAGACAATATAATTATAACACCAGAAATTATTTATAAAAATGGAGAAGCCACTTTTGTAATACCTAAAGAATTTACAGAATTACATATAGAGGCTTAGTTTTGGTATTAGCTAGCTTTATATAGTAATATATAAAAAAAGTAATAGCCGTAAAATTTACGGCTATTACTTTTTTTATGTGCTATTTTATTAGTGAATTGTAGCCATTAGTTCTTCTTCGTCGGTAAAACCACCAGAGAAATTAATGGCTGTTTCTATTAATGCTAAATGGGAGTATGCTTGAGGGAAATTACCCAATAAGCGTTTAGATTTAAAGTCGATATCTTCACTAAAAAGCCCTAAGTGGTTACTGTAGGTTAGCAATTGGTCAAAGTATTTTTTAGCTTTTTTACGCTCTCCAATTTTATATAAACTATTAATCATCCAAAAAGTACAAATAGTAAAAGAAGAAGAAGGAAGCCCAAAGTCGTCTTTGTTTTTATAGCGATACATTAAACCGTTATTGCAAAGCTCCCTTTCTGTTGCTTGTACTGTAGAGATAAACCTAGGGTTTTTAGCTTCAATAAACCCATAACTTTGCATAAGTAAAGTAGAGGCATCTAAATCTTCCGATCCATAAGACTGTGTGTATGCTTGTACCTCGTTATTCCAAGCATTATTATAAATATCGCTATGAATTTCGTCGCGCAGGTTAATCCATTTATTATTATTAGCCTCTTTACCCAAAAGTTGTGCTATTTTAATAGCCCTATCCACAGCTACCCAACATAATAACTTAGAAAATGTAAAATGGCGCTCTTCTGTTCTAAATTCCCAAATACCTTTATCGGGTTTTTCCCAATTGTCTTTTACAATAGT
This sequence comes from uncultured Aquimarina sp., assembly GCA_938011245.1. Classification (GTDB taxonomy): domain Bacteria; phylum Bacteroidota; class Bacteroidia; order Flavobacteriales; family Flavobacteriaceae; genus Aquimarina. The sequence continues at coordinate 23,950 of CALLUJ010000031.1, forward strand.
AACGATACTTTTGCTTAATGTCCATAACTCCTCACTATTGTTAAGGTTGTTATTAAATTGAACAAACTGCTGGTAAATAACGTCCATTAAAATACCATAAATATCATTCTGTTTCTGTTCGTAAGCAGCATTCCCTATGCGTACAGGGTTAGATCCTTTATAACCTTCCAAATGATCTAAAATTTCTTCGGTTAGTTTCTTTTGTCCATTAATGCCATACATTATTTGAATTTTTTCATCCTTAATAGGGACGACACTTAAAATAAATTCCAAAAATCGTTTAGCAACTCCAGAATGCCCAAGCCCAGAAATTACTTTAATTACCATAGAAGCATCTCTAATCCAACAAAAACGATAATCCCAATTACGTACTTCACCTATAGTTTCTGGTAGCGAAGTGGTTGCCGCAGCTAAGACAGCCCCGGATTGCTCATAACTTAATAATTTTAAAACTAATGCACTTCTTAAAATTTCTTCGTTATAGTAATTATATTGTGTTGTTTTTTCAGACCAATTAAGCCAATATACTCTAGTACGTTCTAATTTTAGATACTCTCTGTCTATAGATTGGCTAAGTAGCTTTTCGTGATAGCTAATTAAAAAGTAGCCGTTACTATCGGTTAAGGTAATTTCATGTCCATTCAAAATGGCTTCGTAATCAAAACTAGAGTATAAAAAAAGAGAATCGTAGGATTCTTCTATATATTTAGAATGGATATAATCGGCTTTAATTTCATTAATTGTATTGCCTTTCGCATAATTCAATTTAGGATTATAATTTACTACAAATTTAGGAGTTCCTTTAAGGTATTTTACATATCGAACTACCTCCGATGGAGTAAAATAAGAAAGGTCCTCTTCTTTATATCGAGGCATAAAATCTATAAATTCAAAAGCATCTGTTCCATTATCCCATTTGGTTACTAAAATAGAGGTGTTACGGATATACTTTTGAGAAATAGTATAATCTTTAGATACAATAATGTCAAAACTTCCACCTTTATTTTGGTCTAAAATTTTAGCAAATGCAGAAGCAGAATCAAAATTAGGTAGACAACACCATTCTAAAGAGCCTGTTTTAGAAATTAATGCAGCACTTTGGCAGTTTCCTATAATTCCGTAATTCAAATTATTCATAGATTAAAAAAAGTTTTATTTGAGTTCCGTTAATTTTTTAATTTGATGTAATTTAACAAAAACAAATTAGAAGAATCACCTAGAAAATAACTTCATGAGCAAAACTATCATAATCTCAAATAGATTACCCGTACAATTAGAAATTGATAAAAATGAGGTTTCAGCAACTCCTAGTGTTGGAGGTTTAGCAACTGGAATGAAATCGGTACATCTAAAAAGTAATGGTATATGGATAGGATGGAATGGACTTGTGGATGAAGAATTAACTCCAGAATTGCAAAAAGAAGTAAATAAAAAGTTAAAAAAACACCAATGTGCTGCGGTAAACTTAACCCAAGAAGAGGTAAATAAATTTTATTTTGGTTTTAGTAATAAAACTATTTGGCCGTTATTTCATTATTTTATGGAATATGCTGAGTTTGAGTTAGCCGATTGGGATATTTATAAACTTGTAAATCAAAAATTTGCACAAAAAGTATTAGAACATTACAAAAAGGGAGATACTATTTGGATTCATGATTATCAGCTATTAGTATTAGCTAAATACATTAGAGAGCTATTACCAGAAGTAAATATTGGGTTCTTTTTACATATTCCGTTTCCATCGTATGAAGTTTTTCGAACCTTACCATGGAGAGAAGAAATTTTAGAAGGAATGTTAGGGGCAGATTTGCTTGGTTTTCATACCTATGAATACGAGAGGCATTTTTTGAGTTCGGTACAACGTATTTTAGGGTATAGTTTAGAATTTAACTCTATTATATTGGAAGATCGTACGGTTAAAGCCGATTCTTTTCCTATGGGTATTGATTATGAAAAATTTGCTAAGGCAGCCAATAAGAATAATAAACTTAAAGGAAGCGATAAAAGTGATATTCAAATAGAAATCGATAAACATTTAAGTAGAGACGGCAACACCTCTTTGGTATTAAGTATAGATCGTTTGGATTATACAAAAGGCATACCAAGTCGTTTACTAGCTTTTGAATATTTTTTAGAAAAGTACCCTCAATTTAAAGGGAAAGTACGTTTGGTAATGCTTGCTGTACCTTCTAGGTCCAATGTACCACAATATCAATTATTGAAGAATGAAGTAGATCAATTGGTAGGGAGAATTAATGGCAAGTACTCCGATGTAGGATGGACACCAATATGGTATTTTTACCGATCTTTTCCTTTTGAAAATTTAATTGATTTATATACTTCTTGCGATGTTGCTTTGCTAACACCATTACGAGACGGGATGAATTTAGTAGCCAAAGAGTATATTGCTTGTCGGGAGGACCAAACGGGGGTATTAATTTTAAGTGAAATGACAGGAGCTTCTCAAGAAATGGGCGAAACTCTTTTAATAAACCCGAATAATTATGAGCAAGTAGCAGATACGCTTAAATATGCTTTGGAAATGCCAGAAAAGGAACAAAAAGAACGGAATTTAGCTTTGCAAAAAAGATTGAAGCGATACAATGTAGAGCGTTGGGCTAGCGATTTTATGGAAACGCTAAAAGAAACAACAGAAAATAATGAGCAGAAGAAAATTAAACGTTTAAATAACAATCGAAAAAATGAGTTAATAGAAAATTATAAGAAAGCAGAAAAGAGGATTCTGTTTTTTGATTACGATGGTACGCTTGCTCCTTTTGAAAAATTACCAGAAAATGCATTTCCTAAGCCAGAATTATTCGAGTTACTAGACAAAATACACAACCACCCTAAAACAGATTTAGTGTTAATTACGGGTAGAGATAAATTTACTTTTAATAAATGGTTTGGCCATAAAAACTATAAATTAATTACGGAACACGGTGCTTGGTTTAAAGATGGGCAAAAAGACTGGATAATGTTAGAAGCATTAACAAGTAATTGGTTTGAGGTTATTGCTCCAATTTTAGAACGCTTTACAGATCGTACTCCAGGCTCTTTAATAGAAGAAAAAGCATTTTCGTTAGCATGGCATTTCCGTAATTGTGATCCAGAATTAGGACAAAGAAGATCCTACGAATTAAAATCTACAATACAGCACCTTATAGCAAACCATAATTTAGAGGTTTTAGAAGGCGATAAAGTATTAGAAATAAAGATTAGTGGTGTTAATAAAGGACGTTCTGCTAAAAAGATGTTATTGGGTAAAAATTACGATTTTATTTTTGCAATAGGAGATGATTGGACCGATGAATTTATGTTTAAAGAATTGCCTAAAAACACAGTAACGGTAAAAGTAGGCTTAAAGAAAACGATAGCCAATTATTATGTTGACGGGACAAAACAAGTAAGTGAATTGGTAAAAGATTTTTCTGAATTCTAAAAATATAAAGTGAGAGTGTTTTCTAAACCCTGTCTATGTTTTTTTAAACCACATAAGGGATTTTGAAGCTAACTTCAAAATCCCTTATGTGTTAGTCGCTAAATCGAGTATCACTCGATCTTCGAATTTAATATATAATTGCTGTATAATCAAGCTCCAATTTTGAAGAGGTGTTGTCCATTTTTTTCAATATTCTTTGCTGCTAAATATACCAGTTTAAGTAGTGCCATACCGCTAGTAAAAGCCCCTTTAGTTTTGGTTACTTTTCGGATTTGTCTGTGAAAACCCTTCTACAGCGTTAGTGGTATAAATCACCTTTCTTATTAGAGGGTCAAAGTCAAAATATTGTGATAATTCCTCCCAATTTCATTGTCAACTCTCAATGACTACAGGATATTTAGCTTCCCATTTTTCTTCTAACACAGTACTTGTAAAACCTCTATTGAGTGTGTTTTCTGCTACTGGGTTATCATGCTTTAATTGTGTAGTTGCTATAAATTTTCTTTTTAAAATACTTTTTAAACTCATTTGTTTCATCAATTTTCCGATATAAGAAATACTATACACTAAACCTTCTAACTCTAATTTCTTTTGAATCTTAGTACTTCCATAAATGCTATGATTCTTAAAAAAATGATGTTTAATCCTAGCTTTTAAGTAATTTAATTTTTCATTTATTGATCTTAAAAATAGTTAAAACTATGTATTTTAGTGCATTTCGCTTTTAGCTTCTAAAAAATTATCTTCGTATTATGTCTTATTAACGAAGTAATGGTCATAGCGTAAGTCCATTAACAGTTTACTTAGTTTAGAATACAAAATACAGATATTCAGTATTAGAAGGAGATATCAAACAGCGTTGTCTAACAATTTTGATGCAGATTTTTGAATCTGAGGATGTTAATATCTTAAAAGGAGTAATTTCAACTAATCATGTTCATATGCATGTTAAATATCGTCCATCATTATCGATAAGTGATTTGGTTAAGAAATTAAAAGGAAGAAGATCAAGAAAATTACAACAAGAGTTTACAGAGCTAAATAAGCGTTATTGGGGTCGTCTTTCAGGGGTATAGGAATGGTTGTTGGAGTACGGGAAATATTGTAGATGAGGTGGTTAATGAATGTTTAGAGCATCGTCGAAAGCCTAATGATTATGGTTCAAGTTTTATATTAGAATGACTTTCAGTCGCAAAGGAAACTATGGACTTCAAGTCCATAGTGGTTCATTTCTTAAACTACAGCTATTTATAAGTAAATGGATTATTTGTCTTCTTTTTTGAAAAGGAAAATAGCATTACTATCTAGACCAGTAAGCTTTTTAATACTATTATAAATGTACCATATAATTCCAAACATTATAAGCATAGAAGGGATTACTATAATAGGATAGCTATATAATGTCATTTGTCCTAATTCATCATTGAATGCTTCTGTACCTGTAGGGCTTTTTACAAAGTACTTGGCTAATACATAATTTAAAACAGCAGAAAGCATAAAAGAAAGAAATAAAAAAAACGAAGCTTTTTTTATGTTACTTTTTAGTGAGGCTTGTTTGGTTTCGTCTAAATTTTGATTAATGGCTTCTTTATCAAATATATCTTCATGATATAAAAACTTTGGAGCAATAGGAAATGATGTAAAATTAGAAAAGTAAATAACGCAACCAATAATAAAAGGAATAGCAGCCTCTTTTATGGCAATAAGTTCTGTGGAAAGTTTCATTACTCCTACAATCCCAGAAAGTAAGATGCTTACAAAACCTAGTACAGCAATAAAGTTTTTTTCTTTCTTTATAATAAGGTCGTATAAACCGTAAATTAACGGGAAAGCCAGAGCGATAATCAAAGTGTGTACAGCAGTAATTTCCAAGTTTAATTTATCGGCCCATTTGGCTCCTTTCATTAAAATTATTGCGGGTACTACTATATTTATAATAAGGTTATTTAAACCATTATCCTTTTTTTTTGTTGAAGTTGTCATTCCGTTTTAATCTTCTTGTTTAAATGTAATAGTCTCGTACGCACCAATATCAGAAGGGTTAGTTCTATCTGTACCAATAATGTCTTTGCTATCTATAAATTTAGCTTTTCCGTTTCCAGCAGACTCCTCATCTACCTCTAGCATATTAAGTCGAGTGTTTTTAAATAAAGGATCTTCATTAAAAATACAATTGCTAAAAATAGAGGCGTTCATAGTATCAAGTTCAGAGTTGGTATTTGAGGAAGCAAAATTAATTAAGCAGTTTTCAAAAAACAAACTGAAAGTAGCCATAGGGTTATTTGTTACAGTAATTTCATCCCTCTTGTTGCCTGTTATAATACAATTAGTAAAAGTAGCTTGTAAATTAGTATTTGTGCTTCCTTCTTTTGGAATATTATTGGCAACAATAGAGGTTTGGTTGGGACTTCCAAAATTAAAAGTATTAGAAAAAGTGGAATGTGTAAAACTATATGTTCCTCCATTTTCAATATTTAAAGATCCTCGCCCTGTTTGATTGATTACAACGTTAGTACCTTCTATAGTTGATGATTCGGCTTGTATTCCAACAGTCTGAGAATTATAAATCTGAACATTAGTAAGTAAAAGATTAGGAGTTACTTCGGCCCCATTTCCTTGGATAAATAATCCAGTAGTTGCATTTTTAATAATGGTATTTGTTAAAGTAGCACTTGCTCCTTTCTGAATCCAAATAAAATCCCATTGAGCAGGAAGGTTATCAAAATCATCATCAATTTGATTACCTTCAATAATAACGTCATTTAAAAATGGGTTCTCATCGTCGTCTTCGGGACTATCTTCTCCTATAATATTTAAAGTAGCACCATCTTCTACAATAATACCAGAAGATCTATGAAAGTACAATCGGGATCCTGCGTTTATAGTCATAGTCTTATTAGCAGGAACCACAGCATAACCAAAAATAACTTGAGCTTTATCTCGAGTAATATTCAATTCCTCATCTGTAAAATCGTAAGCCTTAAGAGTAATAAATTCTCCTTGTTCATCTCGTTGTTCTGTAATAAATTCTCTTGTTGGATTTTCACTAAAAGAAAAATTAGCGTCTATTACTTGGGCGAGTAAATGAACTTTTCTTTGTGCATTATTGGTATCAAATACAATTTTGTCGGTGTAATTACCATTGGTATCAATATCATCTACTGCAGGATCAACAGTGGTTTCTATGAAAATAAAAATACTATCGTTAGCTAATATTTCAACGTTTTCAAAAACTTTTCCAGCACTAGGTAAAATAGGGTCACTATTGTTAGGAGTACCATCTATATTTAATTGATATTTAGAGTCGATTCCTCTTTCTAACCTAACATTAGAAATACTAATATCATTGTCAGAATTATTACGAACGGTTAAAATTCGTGTTTTTGATCTTATATTATTGAATAAGGTATCCATAAATATAGTATCGGTAGAGAATGATATTTGATTTACCTGTGCTGTTTCGAAATCAAAATCTTTTCGACAGGAGCTCCACAATAAAATAAGAGCTAAAGAAATAATGAAATAAAAATACTTTTTCAAAGCTTTTTTGTTTTAGGTAAAAATATAACTTTTTACGATAGTAAAATGTGAAAGATTTCTAATAAAAAAATTACGTACTTATACGTAATTTATGAATTTCTAATACGTCAAAAAAAAGAAACATTTGTACATTTGTTAGATTGTATTACAAATTTCGATTTTAAAAGTTAAAAAAAAAGATATATGAGTTCATTTGATGTGGCCATAATTGGTTCGGGACCTGGAGGCTATGTAGCAGCAATTCGTTGTGCACAATTGGGAATGAAGACAGCTATTATAGAAAAATATAACACCCTTGGTGGAACTTGTTTAAATGTGGGTTGTATTCCAAGTAAGGCGTTATTAGATTCTTCGCATCATTACGAGCATGCTATAAAGCATTCGGAATCTCATGGTGTTGAAATTTCGGGAACCATTGAAGCCAATTTAGAAAAAATGATTGCTCGTAAGCAAACGGTAGTAGACCAAACCTGTGCTGGAGTAAAATTTTTAATGGATAAGAATAAAATTGAACTTTTTACAGGAGTTGGTAGTTTTAAAGATGCAACTCATATTAATATCAAAGATTCTGCAGGGAAAGTAATCGAAATTGAAGCTAAAAATACCATTATAGCTACAGGGTCAAAGCCTTCTCAATTACCTTTTGCGACAGTAGATAAAGAGCGTGTAATAACCTCTACAGAAGCTTTAAAGCTTAGAGAAATCCCTAAGCATTTAGTAATTATTGGAGGTGGAGTTATTGGTTTAGAGCTAGGACAAGTATATCGTAGACTAGGAGCAGAGGTTTCTGTGGTAGAATATGCAGATCGAATTATTCCAACTATGGATGCTTCTTTATCTAAAGAATTAACAAAAGTACTTAAAAAGCAAGGTGTTAAATTTTATTTAAAACATCAGGTTAAAAATGTAAAAAATACAGGAGAAGAAGTAATTATTACAGCAACAGATAAAAAGGATAAAGAAGTTAGTTTTACAGGAGACTATTGTTTAGTTTCTGTAGGAAGAAGTCCATACACTAAAGGCTTGAATTTAGAAGGTATAGGTGTTCAAATAACAGAAAAAGGTCAAGTAGAAACGAATGCTTATTTACAGACTAATATTGCTAATATATATGCCATTGGAGATGTAGTAAAGGGAGCAATGTTAGCTCATAAAGCAGAAGAAGAAGGGACTATGGTTGCAGAAATTTTAGCAGGTCAAAAACCCCATATTGATTATAATTTAATACCAGGAGTTGTTTATACATGGCCAGAGGTGGCTGCTGTGGGTAAAACAGAAGAAGCATTAAAAGAAGAAGGAGTTGCATATAAAGTAGGTCAATTTCCATTTAGAGCTTTAGGTCGTGCTCGTGCCAGTAATGACTTAGATGGATTTGTTAAAATTTTAGCAGATAAAGAAACTGATGAGGTTTTAGGAGTGCATATGATTGGGGCACGTTGTGCAGATCTTATTTCGGAAGCGGTAACGGCAATGGAATTTAGAGCTAGTGCAGAGGATATTGCACGTATGAGTCATGCACATCCAACTTTTACGGAAGCGATTAAAGAAGCAGCGTTAGCAGCTACAGAAGGTAGAGCACTACATGTGTAAATTTAAATAGTTTAGCATATAAAAAATCCAAGATTTACTACTTCAAATCTTGGATTTTTTTTAGTTGTTTTTTTAACAAAATATCTTTTATGTACAGTAACCTAATAGAAAATCTAAATTAAATAAAATTTGATTATTCTGTAGAATAGCCCCTTTAAAGAGTTTATTTTTTCTAATCAGCTTTGTATGTTAGTTTTACTAGCTGAGTTACTAGATAATCGATTTCTTTACGTGTATTAAAAATGGAAAATGAAAAGCGTAAAGACGTAAAATTTAAGTCTTGTTTTGAGGAAATGATATCCAAAACATGAGAAGGTTTGTTACTTCCACTTTGACAAGCACTACCTCTAGAGCAACATATTCCAGCTAAGTCTAATTTAAATAATGTAGTAGCTGCTTTTTCGTTAGAAATAGGAAGGCGTATGTTTAATAAATTATAATTTCTGTTTTTTTTATCTGAATTAGCATTAAAAACAATGGTTGGTATAAATTTTAAGAGTTGTGTTACTGCATATTCTTTTAATTTAGATATGTATTCAAAGTTTTTCTCTAAATTATTATTACTTAATTCTAAAGCTTTTTTCATTCCTATTAATAGAGGTATGGGCTCTGTACCAGCTCGTAAACTACGTTCTTGTTCTCCGCCGTAGTGCAAAGGCTTTACTTTTAATCCTTTTTTAATAAAAGCAAATCCAATACCTTTAGGACCATGAAATTTATGAGCGCTAGCAGTGGCAAAGTGTATTTTGTTATTGGTTAAGTTTAATTGAAAGTGCCCTATAGATTGAACGGTGTCGGTATGAAATAACGCATTGTAATTTTCGCATAATTTCCCAACAGCATTTAAATTTAAAATAGTTCCAATTTCATTATTAATATGCATTAAACTAACCAATGTTTTTTCTTTATTTTTACTTAATAAGTAGTCAATACTCTCTATAGAAATATCTCCGCATTCAGTAAAAGTTACATAGTCTATTTCTACAGGGTAAATTTCAGCTAGTTTTTCAATAGTTTTTAAAACTGCATGATGTTCTATTTTAGAAGTAATAATTCGCCGAATTCCTAGGTTTTTAATTGCAGTTAATAAAATCCAGTTATTAGCCTCGGTACCGCCAGATGTAAAGGTGATTTCAGCACTTGAAACTCCTAATTGCGACGCAATATATTTACGAGTTAATTCCATTTTACTTTTCGCATTTCTACCAATATTATAAGTAGAGGAAGCATTGGCATAGCTACACTTCATTTCTTCTGTAATTATTTTAATTACTTCGGGAAAAGGCTGGGTTGTGGCAGCATTATCTAAATAAACAATAGGTTTCAAAATAGGAATCTTTTTCAATGCAAATCTACATAAAACAAAACACTAAAATACCGTAACTCTTTACTTGTAAAAAGGATTAGTTTTTAGTTTAAAAATTATGTTTAACCTTTCTTAAAATTAAAACAAAATGAATGTTAATCTAAAGCACACAAAATATTCAACATCAACTAAAATTGTCGAAAAATTAGTTTGCATAAACATCATTTAAAAGGAACGAACGGCAGCTACTTACTTCCTAAGATTACGAATACGTTTTGATAGGGAAGGGTGCGAATAATGCCAAAACTCGTATGCAGGATGGGGGGTTAAGTTGCTTAAACTATTTTTAGATAACTTTTTTAAGCTAGTTACTAATGGTTCTGCAGCAAAAGTTTCTTTGGCATAATCGTCTGCTTGATATTCAAACTTACGAGACATTAAATTCATAAATAAACCAGTAATTTCAGAAATAGGTGTATATAAAATTCCAAAAGCAATTAGACCAATGTGGAAGGTAGGGTTTGCTACACCTAAAGCCTGTGACAAGGCAGGACTAGCTACAAATAAAGATAACAGCCATAAAGTAAATCCAGTAAGTAAAATAGATAATACTAAATTAAAAATAATGTGTTTTCTTTTATAATGCCCTACTTCGTGAGCAAAAACCGCCACAATTTCGTCTTCATCTAAGTCGTTTACTAACGTATCAAAAAGTGTTACTCTTTTTTCACTTCCAAATCCAGAAAAATAGGCATTGGCTTTTGTGCTTCTTTTTGATCCGTCTAACACAAAAATTTTATCCAATTTAAAGCCTACTTTATTGCCATAACCTTCAATTTTATTTCTTAATGTTCCTTCTTCTAAGGGTTTTTGTTTGTTAAAAATAGGGACAATTAATTTAGCATAAAACATATTCATTAATACAGAAAAAATAGCAATTAAGGCCCAGGCGTATAACCAAAAATTTGCGCCAGCCGTACCGTAAAACCATATAATTAAAGCTAATATTCCACCACCAACAAGAGCAGTCATTAAAATTCCTTTTATTTTGTCGCCTATAAAAGTGCCTGTCGTCATTTTATTAAACCCAAATTTCTCTTCAATTACAAAAGTTTTGTAGTATCCAAAAGGAGTGTTAATAAGATCACTACCAATCATAATTATTCCAAAAAATATAAGTCCCGATATAATAGTATTGTCGCTTATTGAAATAGCTATTTCGTGTACCCATTTAAAGCCTCCTAAAAAGAAAAAAGCTAAGGTGAGTGCTAAAGAAAAGCTACTGGTAATTAGTCCAAATTGATAATTTGTTTTTTTGTAATCCATAGACTTTTTGTACTCGTCCTCGGGATATACATCTTGTAATTCGGAGGGGAGTTTAGCGCCATATTGCTTGGCGTTAAGTCCGTCTAAAATTAAGTCTATCAAAAAGTTGATTATAATAATAGCGATTAAAATATAAAAAACAGTATTTGGATTATTCATTTTAAAAATTTAAAGGATGGTAAATGTACAAATTGGTTAGCAACTACGTTGTCTTTTGGCTTCAAAAATAAGGATTCCTGCAGCAACAGAAACATTCATAGAATCTACTTTTCCTTCCATAGGAATAATAATATTTTGTTTAGAAGCTATTCTCCATTCTTCGCTAAGTCCGTCGTGTTCGGTACCAAGAACTATCGCTGTTGGAATAGTATAGTTTTGTGAAGTATAAGGAACTGCTTCTTGCAGTATAGCTGTATAAATGTTAATTTGTTTGTGGTTTAAAAACTCAATAATTTCTGTCGTAGTTCCAATACCTATTTTAGTAGTAAACACACACCCTACACTAGATCTAATAATATTAGGATTATACATATCGGTTTTGAGATTAGCTATAAGTATAGCATCTATATTGGCAGCATCGGCAGTGCGTAATAATGCACCAATATTTCCAGGCTTTTCTGGAGCTTCGGCAATAAGAATTAAAGGCTTTTTAGATTCGAAAGTTATGTTATCTATAGATAAGCTTTTCCATTGGGCAATAGCAAAAACTCCTTCTGTAGACATGCGGTAGGCTAACCTTTGATATACTTCCAAGCTAACTTCAATAACATTAATGTTATTAAGGAATGTATTGAAGTGTTTTTCAAAATCTATAAGTGTAAGTATATCGGAACAAAAATAAATTTCAGTAAGTGTATAACCACCTTGTAAGGCCAATAAAGTTTCTTGAATTCCTTCAATAATAAATAACTGCTCTTTTTTGCGGTTACGCGATTTTTCCCGCAGTTGTAATAGTTGTTTTATCTTATTATTTTGGGGACTAATAATTTGTTTATACATGTAGACAAATATAATAAAAGCGAAGACTAAACTTAACTAGAAGTGACTCAATATGCCATTTCAAGAATTCAATTTACTTATCTTTGAATAAAGTTTTCTTATGCCATCAATATTTCAAATTCAAGTTTCTCCAAAGGAAGCAGCAACACCACATTTATTACAACTTACTGTTGCTAAACTTAATGGACTTCCTGAAAAAGAAATTACTTATATCGAAATTTTAAAACGATCTATTGATGCCCGTCAAAAAGCAGTTAAAATTAATTTAAAAGTGGCGGTGTACCTTAACGAGAAATACGTAAGCGAATCTATAAGTTTACCTAATTATCCAGATGTACACAATGCCAAACCTGTAATTATAGTAGGCGCAGGTCCAGCAGGGTTATTTGCGGCTTTAAAATGTATAGAATTAGGTTTAAAGCCCGTTATTGTGGAACGTGGTAAGGATGTAAAAGCTAGACGTAGAGATTTAAAAGCGATAAATAGAGACCATATTGTAAATGAAGATTCTAATTATTGTTTTGGAGAAGGAGGAGCTGGTACTTATAGTGATGGAAAATTATATACGCGCTCCAAAAAGAGGGGAGATGTAAATAAAATTTTAAAATTGTTAGTAGGTTTTGGTGCTACACCTCAAATAATGATAGAAGCACATCCACACATTGGAACTAACAAACTTCCAGCTATAATAGCTCGTATTAGAGAACAAATTATAGTACAAGGAGGCGAAGTGCTTTTTGAAAGTAGAGTAGTGGATTTTATACTTAAATCTAATGCTATTAAAGGGATACAATTACATAATGGAAGTATTATTAATTCGGATAAAGTAATTTTGGCAACAGGACATTCTGCTAGAGATATTTTTGAGTTACTACATCAAAAACAAATTTTAATAGAAGCCAAACCTTTTGCTTTAGGGGTTAGGGTAGAACATTCGCAACAGTTAATAGATCAAATACAATATAAGACCTCTTTACGTAGCGAGTATTTGCCGCCATCGCCTTACAGTATTGTAAAGCAAATTAAGGGGAGGGGTATGTATTCCTTTTGTATGTGTCCTGGAGGTGTTATAGCCCCTTGTGCTACTAGAACCGGCGAGGTGGTAACTAATGGTTGGTCGCCATCTAAAAGAAATCAACCTACATCCAATAGTGGTATTGTGGTAGAATTACGCCTTGAAGATTTTAAAAATTATGCTAAATTTGGACCTTTAGCAGGAATGTATTTTCAAGCTTCGATAGAGCAAAAAGCATGGCATTTGGGAGGGGAAACCCAGCGAGTACCAGCACAACGACTAACCGATTTAATAGAAGGAAAAGTATCTGGAAATTTGCCAAAAACTTCTTACAAACCGGGGTTAACTTCTGTTGATATGGGAGCGATATTTCCAGAGTTTATTCATGATATTTTTAAAAAGGGTTTTCAGGAGTTTAATAAAAGCATGAAGGGTTATCTAACCGAAGATGCAGTTGTACATGCTCCAGAGTCAAGGACATCTTCACCAGTTCGTATTCCTAGAGATTATAAAACACTAGAGCATCCTCAAATTAAAGGTTTATTTCCTTGTGGGGAAGGAGCAGGTTACGCTGGTGGAATTATATCGGCTGCTATAGATGGCGAAAAGTGTGCGGAAGCCTTGGCTATAAGTGTGTAATATAATTTTGCCTTTTACAAATGTGTTTAAAATAAGGGGCCAATTAAAAAAGTGTGTTTTAAGAGTTTTCAATTGGGTTACTAATAGCAGTATCAAACCCATCAATACTTTTAGTGTTTTCGTTTACCCAGTAATCTCGTATTTTGTCTTTGCCTTGCTTTTCGGCCCAAGATTGTAGCATTGTTCGATCCTCTTTAAAATCCATAAAAGGGACAGCATATCCACAAGAAGTTTGCACAAGGTCTACTTCCATTTCTATACATTGGCGTGAGCCAGCTATTTTTGGGAAAAGAGTAATTAGTTGTGCAAATTGACTATCTTTTTCGTGATATATTTTAGCTTTACCATATAAGCGTAATATCATAGGTTTTCCTTCAAAAGCACAAAACATAATAGTCATTCGTTTATCTTTTAGAAGATGTGCAGCAGTTTCATTACCGCTTCCTGTAAGGTTAAGCCATACAATTTTATTAGCATTAATTACTCTAAACGAATCCATTCCTTTAGGCGATATATTTACACGACCTTCTTGAGCAGCGGTGCCGACAAAGAAAATAGATTGTTGTGAAATAAAAGTAGCAAGTTCGTTACTAATTTTAGAAAGTTGTTTACCCATAATCTTAAATTTTAAATAAAAAGCCTTTGTAAAATTAAATTACAAAGGCTTTTTAAAAGTTATCTGATACTTATGTTAAGCATAAGTTTTCATAATTTCATGAATATCGTTATCCACCACTTCTTTTTTACGATCGGCATAAGTAAGGAAATCTTTATAAACATCGTCTAATTGGAGTTTGGTTAATTCGTAACCTATTTTTTTGGCACGATATGCTAGAGCAGCACGACCACTACGTGCTGTAAGCACAATAGCAGATTCGGTAACTCCAACTTCCTCGGGGTCAATAATTTCGTAAGTTTCTCTGTTTTTAATAACTCCATCTTGGTGTATGCCAGAGCTGTGGGCAAAAGCATTAGAACCTACAATAGCTTTGTTAGGTTGTACCATCATTCCCATATTTTCAGAAACCATTTTACTAGTATCGTATAATAATTTAGTATTAATTTCTGTGGTAAGGTCTAAATAAGGATGCTGTTTTAAAATCATTACTACCTCTTCCAAAGCGGTATTTCCAGCTCGCTCTCCAATACCATTAATAGTACATTCTATTTGTCTAGCACCATTAATAACTCCAGCAATAGAATTGGCAGTAGCTAATCCTAAATCGTTATGGCAATGGCAAGAAAGCGTTATATTGTGGATTCCTTTTACGTTTTCCTTAAGATATTTAATTTTAGCACCGTACTCTTCGGGTAAACAATACCCGGTAGTATCTGGAATATTTAAAACGGTAGCACCAGCGGTAATCATGGCTTCGCACACACGCGCTAAATATTCATTATCAGTTCTTCCAGCATCTTCGGCATAAAATTCTACATCTTCTACAAAAGATTTAGCATATTTTACTGCAGCAGCTCCACGTTCTATAATTTTTTCTGGAGTAGTTTTAAATTTATGTTTAATATGAGATTCCGAGGTACCAATACCAGTATGAATCCTTGGTCGAATAGCATACTTTAATGCCTCGGCAGCTACTTTAATATCGTTTTCTACAGCTCTTGTTAAACCACAAACGGTAGCGTTTTTAACAATTTTAGTAATTTCCATTACCGAGTTAAAATCACCAGGACTAGATACCGGAAAACCAGCTTCAATAACGTCGACACCAAGAATGTCTAAACGCTTTGCGATAATTAACTTTTGTTCCGTATTTAACTTACAACCTGGAACTTGCTCTCCGTCTCTTAACGTAGTATCAAAAATCTGGACTTTATTATCGCTCATTTTTTGGAATTACTTTTAATAGTTCTATCAAATGTATATTTTTATAGTCTATTTTTCTTTTAAAAATAGGTGTATCTTACAACGGTAAGTTTTTTTTAAAATACGTTTACCCCTTACAAATAAAGAGTTTTATAATTTTTTTCTTACAATGACTAACGAAGTAAAAGACCCTCTTTTTATACTTATAAAATCGCTTACAAAGTCTGAAAAGCGACAATTTAAGCTATATGCAGGACGCTTAGGGAATAATAGTGACTCTAAGTTTATAGCGTTATTTAATTTTCTGGATAAAGCAGAACGTTTTGACGATACACTTATTATTAAAAAGGGTATTGTAACAAAGCTGCAATTATCTAATTTAAAGGCACACTTGTACAAGCAAATATTGGTAAGCTTACGCCTAAATCCAGTACATCGCACTATGCGAATGAAAATTAGAGAACAATTGGATTTTGCGACTATTTTGTACCATAAGGGTTTGTATAAACAGAGTTTAAAAATTTTAGATAAAGCAAAAGCCTTAGCAATTGATAATGATGAAAATAATATTGCTTACGAAATAGTAGAATTCGAAAAAATTATAGAAACTCAATATATTACTAGAAGTATTTCTAGTAGAGCCGATGAATTAGCAGTGCAGGCTAAAGGGCTTAGTATAAAAAATGTAATAGCCAGTAGATTGTCTAACCTATCGTTGCAACTATATGGACTAATGTTAAAAACAGGCTATGCTAAAAATGATAAAGAGCATGAATATTTAAAAAATTATTTTGAAGGTCGTTTACCTCAATATGATTGGGAATTACTTGGTTTTCGAGAAAAGTTATGGTTGTATAAGGCACATTTATGGTATGCGTTAATGACTCAGGATTTTTTATCGGCGTATAAATACTCCAAAAAATGGGTGGATTTGTTTTATGAATCGCCTAAAATGATAGAAGTAAACCCTGTATTTTTTTTAAAAGGAAACAACTATCTAATGGAGTCTCTTTTTCTTATAAAGGATCGTACAAGTTTAGAAATAAAACTTGCTCGATTACAAAAAATGGTAAAATCCGATGGTTTTCCACAGCATGAGAATACTTTGGGAATTAGTTTTTTATATATAAGTATTAATAAATTTAACCTATATTTTTTAGATGGTTCTTTTAAGAAAGGTCTGCCTTTTGTAGAAGAGGTTTTAGAAGGATTAGAAAGGTATAAAAATTATATAGATGGACACCACGTAATGGTATTGTATTACAAAATAGCCTGTTTATATTTTGGAATGGACGAGCACGAAAAGTGTATAGAGTATCTTCAAAAAATTATTTCGAATAGATCTTTAAAAATGAGAGAAGACTTAATGTGCTTTGCAAGGGTATTAAGTCTTATAGCCCATTACGAAGCGCAAATGGACGAACACTTTGATACTCAAGTAAGGGATACGTATAAGTTTTTAATTAAAATGGACGATTTGTACGCAGTACAAAAAGAAATGATTAAGTTTTTAAGGAATCTTCAGAATGTAAATCCGTTAGGTCTTAAAGCAGAATTTAAAAAATTGTACGATCGTATTAAGAAGTATGAAAACCACCCCTACGAGAAGCGAGCTTTTCTATATTTAGATATTTTATCGTGGCTTCAAAGTAAGATAGAAGATAATACTATTGGCGATATTATTAGAGAAAAGGCTCTTGTAAAAGTAAGATAACTTTAGCTTAATTAGAAGCTTATAATTAGATAATCTTTAGTTTCGTATTTGCAGTTAACTTTATTGTTTTGATAATATTGACTTTAAATTGTCTTTATATGTAGTAATTACATTTATAAAAAATAAATGCACTATTATGAATAGAAGACACTTCTTCAAAAAATCCTTGATAGCTTCAAGTGGATTAGTTTTAGCTCCGTTGTATATAAGTTGCTCTAGTGATGATGATTTTGTTGCAGACGAAGGGAATCCAGAAGTGCTCCCTACTAAAGATGTAGCACAATTTAAGGAACAAAACTTTGTAGAAGGAGTAGCTAGTTTTGATCCTATAGACACCGCTATTATTATATGGACTCGTTTTTCTGGAAAAGAAGAAGGAGCAACAATAAAATGGCAGGTAGCTAACGATATAACATTTAATGATGTTGTGAGATCTGGAGAGCATACTGTTTCCAAAGATTTTGATTATACATTGAATATAGATGTACAAGATTTGCCTTCAAATTCTAAATTTTATTACCGCTTTTTTGAAGAAACTACAGAGAGTATCTCGGTAGTAGGAGAAACAATTACGTTGCCTTCGGAAAGTGACAGTATTAATAAAATGACATTAGCAGTCGCATCTTGTTCTAATTTTGCTGCTGGTTTTTTTAATGTTTACGATGCTATAGCAAGCTCCTCTGCAGATGTAGTAGTCCATTTAGGAGATTATATTTATGAGTACGAAAAAGGAGGTTTTGGAACCAATGGGAATACAGGTGTAAACACAGCAGCCTTAGGGAGAGAGCATAAACCTGATAGAGAAATAATTTCGCTTGAAGATTATAGAGCGCGCTACAAGCAATATCGTTCGGATAAAGCCTTACAGTTAGTGCACCAAAAAAAGCCTTTTATAGCAGTTTGGGACGATCATGAGGTTACAAATGATGCATATAAAAATGGAGCAGAAAACCATCAAGCAAACGAAGGAGATTTTGAAGCCCGAAAAAAGAGAGCAATCCAGGTTTATAGTGAGTATATTCCTGTAAGAACATCAAACCCATCAGAGATCTATAGATCATTTAATTTTGGAAGTTTATTGAGTTTACATATGTTAGATACTCGCATAATAGGAAGGGATAAACAACTAGCATTTGCAGATTTTTTTAATGCAGACGGAAGTTTCAATTTTGTGGACTTTGGTACAGCACTTCAAGAGCCAAATAGAAAAATATTGGGAGACACTCAATTAAATTGGTTAGGAAGCAAAATAAACAATAATAGTACGTGGCAAGTTTTAGGTCAGCAAGTACTTATGGCTCGTATGTTTATGCCAGCAGAACTGTTAGTTAATTTGGGACAATCCCCAGAAGTATTGCAAAAAACATTAACCGAGCTAACGGCTATTAAATTGAGGGTGAATACAGGAGATGCTACATTAACTCCAGAAGAAATCGCAAGAGTGTCGGTAGTTGTTCCCTATAATTTGGATGCATGGGATGGTTATGCTGTGGAAAGAGAAAAAATGTTAACAATGCTATCAGGAAAAAAAGTTATTACTTTAGCTGGCGATACGCATAATGCTTGGTTTAGTAATGTAAAAAATGTAGAAGGAACTAAAATTGCTACAGAATTAGCAACTTCTTCGGTTTCGTCTCCTGGTTTTGAAAGTTTTTTAAATTTAACTACACCAAAAGCGATTCAAAGATTTCAAAACGCATTAGAAATACTTATAGAAGATTTAGAATATACCAATTCTTCGCAAAGGGGCTATTTGTCTGTAACATTTACATCAAGCGAAGTTGTTGCAAGTTGGAGTTTTGTGGATACATTAGCTTCAGAAAATTATGTGCTTTCTACCGAAAGGACAGAGACAATTAGTTAGATACAGCATCCCATAAATTATCCTTAGGAAGAGGAGCTGTTATAGTTAATAGTTCCTTTTTTACAGGATGTTCAAAAGATAATTTACGAGCATGAAGATGGATTCCACCATTTGGATTGCTTCTTTTAGCGCCATATTTAAGATCTCCTTTTATATAGCATCCAATTTTACAAAGTTGAGCTCTTATTTGATGGTGTCTTCCTGTATGCAAATCTATTTCTAATAAGGAAAAACGGTCAAATTTTTGAAGAATACGGTACGTTAAGTTTGCCTTTTTGGAGTTAGGAACTTCTTTAAGGTGTGCGTAAGATTTATTTTGTTTAGGGTTTCTAACTAAATAATGTTCTAAAGTATCGGTATTTTTCTTTGGGGCAGGACTTACTATAGTCCAATAACTTTTTTGCGTTTTTTTTTCAGCGAAAGCTTTATTTAATCGGGGAAGCGCTTTACTAGTACGAGCAAAAATAATTACTCCTGTTGTAGGTCTATCCAAACGATGTACTACACCTAAGTACACAGCTCCCGGTTTATCGTATTTTTTAGCAATATATTTTTTTACAATTTCACTCAAAGGTTCATCCCCTGTATGATCTCCTTGTACAATATCTCCAGCACGTTTGTTTACAGCTATAATATGATTGTCTTCGTAAAGAATTTCAATATTTTCTGGAGTAGTATGGTTTTTCAAAAGTTAAAAAAGTGTTGTAAAAAGGTTATTTGCCTCTAATTGGACAATTGAGGTCAAAAATAAGAGTTATTTTTAATTCAAGGCTAACATAAGTATAATGCTTAATAGAATTTAATAACTTTAATTAAAAAAATGGAAGAAAAAGCAGTTTTGGCTGGAGGTTGTTTTTGGTGTACAGAGGCGGTCTTTCAGCGTTTAAAAGGGGTTGAAAAAGTACGGTCAGGATTTAGTGGTGGTTATATTAAAAATCCTGCATATAGAGAAGTGGTTACTCAAAGAACAGGACATGCAGAGGCTATAGAAATTACATTTAACTCAACAGTAATATCGTTTCATCAATTATTAGAAGTTTTTTTTGCGACTCATGACCCCACTACGTTGAATAAACAAGGTGCGGATGTGGGAACACATTACCGAAGTGCTATTTTTTATATTTCAGAGAGCCAAAGAATAGATGCGAAAACCTTTATTGATACATTAACTACAGAACATGTTTTTGAGAGCCCTATTGTTACTGAAATAACCCCTTTTGAAGCTTTTTTCCCTGCAGAACAGTATCATACTAATTATTACAATTCTAATAAGCAACAAGGATATTGCCAAATGGTAATACGCCCTAAAGTAGCAAAATTAAATACTTATTTTAGAAAAGAAATAAAGTCCGACTTTTTGGAATAAGATTTGCAAATAAATATTAAAAACAACTATGAATAAACTTTTAGTGCTTTTATTGAGTTTAATATTTGATGCTATTGGAATGGTGTCCTATGTTTGGCCAGGAGTGGGAGAAACAATGGATGTAGTTTGGGCACCAGCTTCGGCTTGGATAATGACTAAATTATATAAAGGAAAAGAAGGAAAAATAGCAGGAATAATTGCTTTTATTGAAGAGATTATTCCTGCGACAGATGTTATTCCAACATTCACAATAATGTGGGTTTATACCTATGTAATTTCCTCTAAAAAAGAGAACAAATTTTAGTTAGCCTTTAATTGAATCGTAGCTTCTAAAGCTACATCTGGCCATAATTTATTTTGATGGTGTCCTGCACATACCTTTTCTAAAGTATCGTGTCCATTTTGCCATTCAAAAAATGCAAGATCTGGAATAGTTCCTTTTAGAGTTAGCAGTTTTCCGTCTTCGGAAAAACTACTGCTTAATTCTATGTTTTGTGTAATAGAATTCATAGTAAAGGCTATAACAACGGTATTGCCCAAATAACTAATTACTTTTCCTTTAATGGTCGAAGTAAAAGCACCAAAAAATAAGCCTACATTAGTAGTACGTACTATTTCGTTACTCACATTTACTGAACTTGTGTTAATAGTAATTTCGGCATCTTTTAAAATATCTATAGGATTTTCAAAACCTTCATTAAGAGTAAAATTAAAGTCGTCAAAAGTTCCGCTTACACCCGCTCTTTCATTAAAATTGGGGTATTTATAAGCAGTCCATTGCAGCCGTATTCTATTAGGTTCCGATGTTGTAGGACCATTAAGTATTGTAAGAAAGTTGTCAAAAACTTGCTTTTCTTCTGCAGTAAGAATATCAGAATCGGGAGGAGGCATAACTGTATTGTCGCTTTTATTAATTCGAGACAACATTAAGGATATTGAAGATTTCGTCTTTTCAAAAGAATCGTAACGATTGGTGCCTTCTAAATGGTAAATATGACAAGAGATACATTTATTTTCTATAATTGCCCGTAAAGATTGGTCATAAAGTACTCTAGCTTCGGTATCGTTTGTTGGAAATAAAGTTTCTGCGTTTTCGGAAGTACAATTTACTAACCCAATACAGGTAGTAAATGTAAGTATTATTTTTATTAAAGTACGATAT
This sequence comes from uncultured Aquimarina sp., assembly GCA_938011245.1. GTDB lineage: Bacteria > Bacteroidota > Bacteroidia > Flavobacteriales > Flavobacteriaceae > Aquimarina. Next base: position 45,735 of record CALLUJ010000031.1, read on the forward strand.
AACATTTTGTTAAGCTTATTTCGTTAAACATATCATCAAACCCACTAAAAATACCCTTAACAGTTAAATAATCTCCTTTAACAAAAGGAGGGTTTTTATCTAAAATTATTTCACATTTAATACCTTCATTTAATACGATAATAATGCTTTCTTTTCCTTTTTCAATATCGGTAACTTTTCCAGAAACTTGAATAACCTTAGAAAGTAATTCGGAAGAGGAGGAGGTTTGTCCCGATCCAAATTTTGCAATGAGTTGAGGAGCAATAGTACTTAAATAAGGCTTGGTAGTAGCTATATCTTTACTGGGTTTTTGAAATAAATAATAGCCATACCCAGTAGCCGAAAGTAGGGCTACAACCACAAGAATTAGAATTTTTTTCATAATTATTTATAATTTGTAGCTACAGAAATTTTAATTTGTTCGGAAATTTTGTCTTTTACTAGTGACGGAACTTTAATATCATAATCTTCTAATTTTAAGTTAAAAGAAGAAGAAAAGGATATGGAGAGGTCTTCTTTAACTTCAATATTCGCAATAATTATTAAAGGTTTTTTTACGCCATGAAATAACATTTGGCCATTTATTTCTACACCTTCATAATTATGTGCTTTGTCCAATGCTACAGACGGAGGTATAGAGCCTTTAAATTTTGCTGCAGGAAATTTATTGGAGTGTACGTATTTTTCATTAAAATGCTCCTCCATTAAGGCTTTTTCAAATTTGAAAGATTTCATTAAAACGTTAAAAGCAATTTGTTTTTCGTTTACTAATAAAATACTAGCGACTTGATTATTTTGAGCGGCTATGTTTTCGATAGGTGTTTTGGAAAGAAACTGAACACTTCCCGTGCGGGTTACTTTTTTGTTTTGAGCAAATGCGCCGAAAACGGTAATAGTAATCAGCATAATTAAGAGTTTGTTTTTCATGATTTGTGTTTTTTATGTTTAGAGGTATTAAAAGCTCTTAGAAGACTAAAGCCGAAATTGATTTCGCGATCAAAAAAATTACCACTTTGGTTAATAGCGAATTTTCCAGGATGTAAAGCAAAAGCATTGGTAAAGTATAGTTGAAATACATGTCCTCCAGTTTCTATATCAAAACCAATACTAAATGTGTTAGCCTCATCTTGGTGTAAATCGAAATTAGGAATAGTATAATAATACTCGGCATTTAGCGAAATGGATCCAGAAAACAAATAACGACCACCAATACCAATACTGTAAATATCGTTAGGTTCTTCTATGTTATCGGTAAGGTTTCGATGTACCCATATTGGAGCTACTTGCAGGGATAAGTAATCATTCATTTTTCGACTAATCAATGCTTGATTTATATAATCTATACGACCTTCAAAATTTTCGTCTCTAGCTTTTGGAGTGTATTCTCGAGTTTTAATATCTATATTTCCAAAATAGGAAATATTAAAAGGAAAGGGTTTTTGTCCTGTTTTTTGACGCAGTAGACTAAGTTTTAAAGTTCCTGAATAAGTTTTATCGGGCTTATTAGATCTAGCTATTCCTGCCTGAATATAGTTAGTAATTCCATATTCAAAACCTAAATGCATATTGTTTAAATTATCTAGCCCAAAAAAATTATCAATGCCTTTTATTTTACTAAATACATGAGAAACTCTAAAATGCAATTGTCCAGTTCTAACACGTTCGGTAGATTGACCAATCATTAATCGTGTAGATTTAAAAGTAGCAATTACTTCTTCTTTTTTAGGCTTAGAAATAGCATCTAATTCTGCAAATAAATCGTCTTCTTGAGCATTGAGTAGATATGTGAAAAAGCAGAGGAATAATAAGGATATTGTTTTCAAAAGATATAGTTTGTTGGAGCGTATAACTTCTATTATTCAATAATATTATTATTTCAGTTTATATTTTAACACATTCTGTAGTCTTTATATTACTATTAGGGATATACGTTGTTGTATTAACTTAGAAAGTAAAATATCTAGTTTGTCTAAAATATTAGTGTAGTAAATTTATGTGTAGGCCTTTAAATTGAGTTTTTAAAAGCCATTAACGGATATAATATATTTAGAACAAAAAGTAATTTTAGGTTAGTGCAAAGTTTTGTAATTATCTTGTTAACTAACTATTTAGTCTGTAATTTTTATTATACTATTCCTTTATAAAACGTAATGCTTGGCTTTTACCATTGTTAGTTATATTTATAATGTAAAAGCCTTGTGTAAGTTTTGTAATATCGATACTAGAATTTACAGCTTTCCCACTTTGAATAAGTTTCGAGTTATAATTAACGATTTGGTATTCAAAATTTTTGAAAAGTACATTTTCAATAGTTATAATTTCTGTTGCAGGATTAGGATAAAGTATTAGTTTTTTGCTAATATTCAATAAGTCTCGTTTTGCTTTTGGTAATCCGTCATCGATAGTTATAGAAGGAGTTTTAGTTTCATTAATTAGTTTTACAGGATGGTGCTTATTTTCTTTAGAGCATGAAATATCGATATATTTTTGTAAGCTGTATCCATCGTGGGTTTTTTCAAAGCCTAACTCTTTAGATTTTGTTAATAATTCACAAGCGGTATCGTATTCGCCTAAATCATGACATATTATTCCAAGATTTCTTAAGGCATAAGAGTTATTTGGATTTAGTTTTAATGCATGTTTAAGATCTTTTTTCCCTGCATTAGAATTGCCTAATTTATGTTTTATATAACCTCTTACAGATCTAAGACCTTTTTCTTCGGTTAAACTTCCTAGTTTTATTAGTTGATTTTCGCCGTTAAAAGCTATCTCAATATGCTCTAAAGCTTTTTTGTAGTTTCCTTGATTTAAATTAATGAGAGCCAAGTTTTGATGAGTAAAGGCGTGTTTAGGCCATACTTTTTTGGTTTTGTTTAAGTAATGTAATGCCAGTTTATAAGATTTTATTGAAGCTAAATAATCTCCTAAATTATACACTAGTCTAGTTTGAGAGGGGTTTACTTCTACAGCCAAATATCGATAATGGATTGCATGGTTTTCAAGTTCAAAATGGCTATAAACACTAGCCATACAATCGTATAGGTTGCCTAAAAATCGACGAGGGACTTCATTAATTTTTTTACTTTTTTTTAAAAATCTTTCTATCTGTTTTAAGTTTGATAGAGCCAATGTGTGAAACCCTAATCTATGTAACAAATCTCCTCTTCTAAAGTAATATGAAATATTAACCGTACTAGACTTCATTTTTTCATTAATTGCATTTAATTGTTTGTAGTATAGTAAAGTACGTTCTTTAGTTTTTTTATTATAGGGTTTAAAGTGATTGTCTACAGAGATTAACTTTCCAAATTTAAATTCCCAAGTGGCCTGTTTTTCTCCATTTTTATGGTACTTATAATATTTTCCATCTAATATATTATCTCTATAGTTTAAGATTTCACTTATTTTTCCAGAGGGATAATAAGCTTTTACACGAGTTAATTTGTTGTTATTGCCATAGAGTTTTTCAAGTGCAATTACTCCATCGTCAAAATAAAGAGTCTTAATTTTAATAGTATCTTGAGCCAAAAGAGCATAAGAATTATTAATTATAAAGAAAATAAATATAAAAAAACGAATGTGTAAATATTTCATAAGGGTATAATCAAAATAACTATCAATATAAGTTTTTGTATTTAAACTATTGGTAATTAGTTTTTTATTAAAATATTATAGATGTTTTATAAGTCTACCATTTTATTACTGCACTAGCCCAAGTAAAGCCGCTACCAAAAGCAGCTAAAACTACAGTATCGTCTTTTTTAATTTTTCCTTGTTCCCAAGCTTCCGTTAAAGCAATAGGAATAGAAGCAGCAGTAGTGTTTCCGTAATGTTGTATGTTATTAAAAACTTGATTGTCTTCTAGACCAAACTTTTTTTGGATAAATTGGGAAATACGCAAATTTGCTTGGTGTGGTATTAACATATCAATATCTTCTTTTTTTAGATTATTTTGAAGCAACCCTTCCATAATTACTTCCGAAAAACGAGTAACAGCATTTTTAAATACAAATTGCCCATTCATATATGGATAGTAGGTAATGTCGTCGTCTGTAGCAGTTGTGTTTTCTTTAATTATCTGAGGAACCCAATGCGCTGTACTAGGCCCAATAAGGGCTAATTCTTTAGCATGAACCCCTTCGCTATGCATATGAGTTGACAAGATGCCTTGACTGTCGTTTTCACTTCTACTAACAACAACAGCACCAGCGCCATCTCCAAAAATAACAGATACCGATCTTCCTCGAGTAGTCATATCCAAACCACCACTATGATTTTCACTACCAATAACTAAAATATTCTGGTACATTCCTGTTTTAATGTATTGGTCTGCAATGGATAAGGCATATACAAAACCACTGCATTGGTTTCTTACATCTATGGCAGGTACGGTAGGAAGTTCTAGTAGGTCTTGAACCTGTACTCCGCAACCAGGAAAATAATAATCGGGACTAAGAGTAGCAAAAACAATTAATTCTATTTTATTTTTATCAATTTTAGCACGCTCTAATGCTATTTTAGCAGCTTTTACACCCATTATTGCAGTACTATTACCATCTCCTTTTTTGATGTGACGGCGTTCTTTGATTCCTGTGCGCTCTTGTATCCAAGCATCATTGGTATCCATTAACTTTGACAAATCATCGTTAGTAACTATATTTTCGGGGACGTATTTTCCAAGTCCTGTTATTTTTGAACGGTACATATTTTTCTTTTGTTGTAGATAGCGCAATTTAGCCAAATTAGTTTTTTTGTAAGCTATAACGATAGTTTTTAATAAAACCATAATTTAATAGCCATAACGGAAACAGCCGTAATCATAAAAATTTGAATTACACGATCTCCTTTTTTTACAGACCATCGGCTAGCAAACCAACCTCCTGCAGCATTTCCAATGGCTAACAGTATTCCATATTTAATATTGATGTGACCGTTAATGGCAAAAATATAAATGGCACCAATGGTTAATAAAAATACTACTAGAGTTTTAATAGCATTAGAATGTACCAGAGATAAATTGTTTAAGTAACTAAAGCCTAAAATCATTAAAAAACCAGTTCCTGCTTGTATAAATCCTGCATAAATTCCAATAATAAAAAAAGTACCTAATGAAATTAGATATCCTTTTTTAGGGCTTTGAGCAAGATTTTTAGAAGGTTTAGGCTTCCAAATAGTAAGAATAAGAACACAAAGCATTACTATAGAAAGTACTTTATTAAACCATTGATCTGGAAAATCAATTGCAATATATGCACCTATTATAGCACCTCCCAAGGTAACCAAACCTAAAAAAATAGATTTTTTTATTCCTAAGACAAAAGGTGAAATGTTTTTACTATTAAACCCTAAAGCAGAAAATACGGTTTGAACTATTATACCAATGCGATTGGTTCCGTTAGCAACTGTTGGCGGAAGCCCAAAAAACAAAATAAGAACAGGTAGTATAATTACCGAACCCCCACCTGCAATAGTATTGATAAATCCCGTTAGAGTTCCTATAAAAATGAGAAGCAAATCTTTTAACTCCATGTGGTTTTAATGTTATTTCTTTTCAGTTCTTATGTAATCTATTTCAATCATTTCTTCAATAGATTCGATAAGTAATTCGTATGGAATGTTATTACTATTTTTGATGTGATAACTCAATACTACCTTTCGTCCTAGACGTTGTAAAATACCATGTTTATTCGAGAGCTTTTGTCCTGCCATAAAACATAGATGTACTCCTTCTTTTTTATCGGGATTTAGATAAAAAATATGTTTGTTTCCAAAATAAGTAGGAATTCCCCATTTAATATAACTTTTGAGTCCGTAGGATTTAGTAAAAAGCGTATGGAAAAGCATAAGGATTTCTTGTTCTTTTGGAGGACGATTTATAATATATGTGGCAACGGGATTCATTACTTCAATTATATGTTAAATAATAAGTTGTGTTTTATAAGTTATAGTTCTAATTATTACCAACAGAATTAATATAAAAAACAACTTTTATGGAATTGAAACAAAATTACGCACAAAAGTTATTCTGTTAGTTTATTCTATACTACAATTGTGGATTTAAATTAGAATAATAATACACGGGAAATTATAAAAACCTTTTGAGATTGAAATTTGATTTCAATTGCGAGATAGAGATATTTTTTTTAGTTAGTAAATAGTACTTTAATTGAAAAAATTCAACATCTATTTATTCCTTTTTAGGCTCAAAAATTCCTTTTAAACCTATTTTATACTGCGAAAACAGTATGCAATGCTTTGATTTGCAGTGTTAATTAGAAATATTAATAATTATAACTTTAAAATCTTATGAAAAGGAATTTGTTTTACGCAGCGGCATTAGCAGCAGTTTTAATTTCATCTTGTGATAGTGATGATGAACCAATTAATGTACCGATTAATCCGCCAATAGAAGAACCAATACCAAGTGTTGGTACAGTAGTATTAAACGAAGTAGAATACTTAGGTAATCGAGTAGAAATTTATAATAATAGTAATGCGTCTGTAGATATAACAAATTATTGGTTATGTTTAGGTCCAGGAAGATATTCTAGAATAGGAGCTTTAGAAATAGAAGGTAATCTAGTTTTAGGAGCAGGAGAGTTGGCAGTAGTATCTTATAATATGCCAACAGAATCTGGAGGGTTAGGGCTTTACAGAACAGGTGGAGGTTTCGGAAACCCTGATAACATTGTAGATTTTGTTCAGTGGGGTGAAGCAGGTTCTCCTAGAGAAAATGTGGCAGTATCTGCGGGTATTTGGACAGAAGGAGATTTTGTTCCTGTTTCAGGAATAGATACTTACAGTATAGAATATGATGGAGAAGGTGATGCAGCTTCTGATTGGACAGAAGCGTCTAACTCTTCTTTAGGATTAGCTAATGGTACAGGAGTTGCTTCTGCGATGACTACGTTTGATGTTAAGATTACAAATGTTACTAATTATTTGAATGCTCATGTATTTAATACACCTGTAGGAGCAACTAGCCCAGGACCTTTAAATGCTAATGGATTACAATATCAAATTACTTTTAAAGCAGTGCCTGGTACAAAATTTACGCCAGTAACCATGATGGGTAATAGTAATGATTGGTTTTTAGCCCCAACAGATTTAGGAGGAATTTCTTTATGGGACGAAAGTGGGAATGCTTTAAATAATGTAGATATAGCTAGTCAACTTTCTTTATACGATGCAGGTACAGAAGCAGATAATAATCCAGCTAATTTCCCTCCAGCAGGTGCTAATGTAGGACCAGCAGATGCTAATTCAGCAGTAAGGATATTATCGGGTAGAGGTAATGGAGATATTTATATGACTGCAATTTTGAACTATGCACCAGCAGCAGCAGCTAACGAAGCAGGAACGTTTACTTTTACTATAACAGCAACGAATGCACCAGATCCAACCTTGCCAGCAAGTTCTAACAATGGATTTGTAATTACCCCTGGTATTGTTGTATTACATGCACAGCCAGAACCTTTATTTACTTTAGGTCAGCCAGATAGAGGAGTTGGTTTAGAAGGAATTGCAGAAGACGGTCAGCCAGGAGTATTATATAATTGGTTTAAAGAAACAGGTTCAACAGGAGCACCATTACGTTTGTCTTCTTCTTTAAGTGTTTTTTCTCCAGGGTTAGTATATGCATTCAACTCAGAAAGAGATCCATTAGTACTACAAGGATCTATTAATCCTGCAAATAATGGTTTAGAAGAATTAGCGGAAGATGGTAATAATGCTGTAGCAGTAGATTACTTAGATGGTTTAAATATACCAGTAGCAGCTAGTAATGAGACTACTAACCAAGGTCCAGGAGGAGAATTAAATTTCTCGTTAAATGTACCACAAGGACAAGGTTATAAATTAGGTTTTACAACAATGCTTGTAGAAACTAACGATTGGTTTATTTCTTATAATAATGCAGGTTTCCCATTATGGGATGAAAACGGTGTTGCAGTTTCAGGAACAGGAGCAAGCACTAAGTCGTACTTATACGATGCAGGAACAGAAGTAGACGAAGCAGTTGGATTTGGAATATACCAAGCACCTAGACAATCTGCTGTTAATGTTGGCCCTGCCGATGCTAATAATATTGTAAGAAGAGTTGGGTCTATTGATGATGTACAATTTGGAAAAGGATCTATAGTTAGTCCAGCAGGTGTTGTATATGTAAGAGACCCTAGAGGAGGTTATAATGTATTCCGTATAGAAGTAACTCCTAGATAAAATAATTTTTTATGTTTTTCTAAAAAGGTGCCTTAGCTACATATAGTTAAGGCATTTTTTTAGTTAAAGGATGCGATAATTTATTACAAAAAATAAACAATATGTGTTATTCCAACCTACTACAATTTAATACGTATTACGTGTTAAAGCTTTGTTATAAGTTTTGTAATATGCAATAAACAGAATTCACAACAATATTTAAGGTGGATTGTAAATACGATAGATTTTTTAGTATAAAAACTCAAGTTTAAATAATATACTTAGTGCGTAAATAACGTATTATTTTACAAATCATAAAACTAAGTTATCCTATCAGAATCTATTCGATTACTGTTGCTAAAATTTGTAAATTTGCTCAAATTGCAGCTATGAACATAGAAACAATAACCCCTATTAAAGAACGTGTAAAAAAACCAAAATGGTTACGTGTAAAATTGCCTACAGGTAAAAAATACACAGAATTACGTGGTTTGGTAGATAAGTACGATTTACATACAATATGTACCTCGGGAAGTTGCCCTAATATGGGTGAATGTTGGAGCGAAGGTACTGCTACTTTTATGATATTAGGAAATATTTGCACTAGATCCTGTGGTTTTTGTGGAGTACAAACAGGTCGTCCAGATACAGTAGACTGGGCAGAGCCCGAAAAGGTTTCTCGTTCTATAAAGCTTATGAAAATTAAGCACGCCGTAATTACTTCCGTAGATAGAGACGATTTAGCAGATGGAGGTTCCATAATTTGGGCGGAAACGATACAGGCTATTAGAAGGATGAATCCAGAAACAACTTTGGAAACTTTAATTCCTGATTTTATGGGGAAGAAAAGAAATATAGATCGCATTATTTATGAAGCCCCAGAAGTGGTTTCTCACAATATGGAAACAGTTCGAAGACTAACGAGAGAAGTTCGTATTCAAGCAAAATACGATCAAAGTTTAGAAGTGCTAAGGTATTTAAAGCAAGAGGGGATTCACAGAACTAAAAGTGGTATAATGCTAGGTCTAGGAGAACGTGAAGATGAGGTATTACAGACTATGGAAGATTTACGAAAGGTAAATTTAGATGTACTTACCATTGGACAGTATTTACAACCAAGTAAAAAACATTTACCTGTCAAACAATTTATCTTACCAGAACAATTCGAAAAGTACGAAAAGATAGGCTTAGAAATGGGATTTAGACATGTAGAAAGCAGTGCTTTAGTGCGATCTTCTTATAAAGCACAAAAACATATTACATAGCAATTACTTAAAGTTTTCAAGGATAAAATAATTAGATTTATTAACTCCAAATGTAAATTATTATTACTGCGATAGAAATTTATTTTTGAAAGATAAGAAAAGTAAAAGCTAGGATTAATTGATTGTAAAACACTTATTTATTCTTTTTAATAATTAAAAAGAATAAATAAGTGTAATTGTATGTTAATAATGATTCTTTAAGATTAGCAAATTATGGTACCTTAAAGTTATGAGATTTAGTTATATTTAACCAATTGCTTAAATTAATGTTAAATGTACAGTATAAGATTTATTATCTTAATGTTTTTGTTTGGCTTCCAAAGTTTATTGACAATGTCCATAAATACAGTTGTTGATGTTCCAACAGTAGACTTTTCTCATACTAGTTTTGCAGAAGATTTACGATCTGTTATAGAGGAAAAACCAATTATTGATAATCCAGATTTTCAATACGGTAATTTGATTATTCTTTTTAGTGTTACACTAATTACTATTTTAACACTACTAACCTTTTCACTGTATAAAATTAACAAAATTAGAGCGAAAGCTAATTTTTTACTTCAACAAAAGAATACAGAGCTTATAGTTGCAAAAGAGAAAGCAGAAAAAGCAAATAAAACAAAAACCCAGTTTCTATCTAATATAACACACGAGTTGCGAACTCCTTTGTATGCTGTTACGGGGTTAACACATCTTTTATTGGAAGAAAACCCTACAGCTAATCAAAAAGAACATTTAAATTCACTTCGTTTTTCCGGAGAATATTTATTATCTCTAATTAATAATATACTAGATTTAAATAAATTAGAAGCAAACAAAGTAAATATAGAAGTTACTTTATTTAACCTTAAGAAAAGGATAAGCGATGTAATAATTGCTTTAAATAAGGCAGCACAGGATAGGAATAACAAAGTAAACTTTTACTTTGATGATAATATTCCAAATAAAATAAAAGGGGATTCCCTTAAAGTCTCTCAAATACTAATCAATCTAGTGGGTAATGCTATTAAGTTTACTCGGGATGGAATTATTTCTATTCGTGTAAATTTTATAGAGGAATTGGAAAACGAAAAAATACGTTTGTATTTTGAAATAGAAGATAATGGTGTTGGAATTTCAGAAGATAAAAGAGAAGAAATTTTTGGGAGTTTTAACCAAGAGTCGCAAGAAATTAACCGTATGTATGGCGGGAGTGGTTTAGGATTATCCATAGTTAAAAATTTGTTAGAACTTTTAGGAAGCGATATAAAGTTAGAAAGTGAATACGGAAAGGGATCTCGTTTTTTCTTTGAATTGGATTTTGAAAAGGTAGAGGGCACCGAACTATCAACTCAAAAACAGGCTTTAAAAGAAATTAATTTTGGTTTATTAAAAAACAAGAAAATCTTAATAGTTGAAGATAACAAGATAAATCAATTAATAACTCGTAAAATTTTAGAAAAGCAGGGTGTAACATGTGATGTTGCAAATAATGGAGATATAGCTGTAGATAAAGCTAAAAATTTAAATTATGATTTAATTTTAATGGATATTCATATGCCAGGAATAAGTGGTGTGGAAGCAACAAAGCTAATTCGTAAGTTTGATATGCGTACGCCAATTATTGCACTAACGGCGGTAACTTTAGAGGATCATTTAGAAGAGTTTTTTGCTAATGGAATTACAGATGTAATTCCTAAACCATACAAAACAGAAGAGTTTTTTGAAAAATTACAAAAAGCTTTTATATAAATGTTTTAACCACTTAAAAATTATATTTATTGAAAGGTAAAATTAATAAACACTCCACGAGTTCTTAATTTGTCAATAGGAGAAGTGTATTGGCTTGGTAAATTATCGTCTTGAACAATTTCGTTAGTAGTGGAAAAGACACCTCTAATAGAAGGTGTAAATTTAAAATAAGGTAAAAAGAAATCGATGCCAAAACCTAACTCATAATTAAATAAATTCGTTTTTGTTCTAAATTCCCCAACACTATTATCGTCGGGGTTATCTTCATTACTCGAAAGATTAATAGAGGTAGAAACCCCTCCTACAATAAAAGGTTTAAAGTTGTTTAAACGTTTTGTAGAAAGTTTGATTAATATAGGTATATGTACAGCAGTAGTCTGTACTTCCCGTTTAGTATCGTTAATTCTTGTAGAGACAATATTTGGAAAAAATAATTCCCTAGTAGTAAAAATTACACCAGGTTCGGTTCTAAGGTCTACATAGTCGTTAATACGAAGATTACCAATAAGTCCCACATTAAATCCAATTTGTTTATTGGTTACAATATCTTGTCTATTTACCTCTAAATTAGCACGATCTTCAACATAATCAACTTTAAAATCTAAAGAATTGAATCCGAGGTAGTATCCCCATCGATATTTTTTTTTATCGTGGTTCTGTCTATTTAATAAACGATCTTTAGTAAATATTCCTTGTGCTAAACTAATTTGAAAACTAAAAAGTATAAGGAAAAGAAGGGTCAGTTTTTTTATCATTATTTATTTACTTGCCGTGTATATTGTAGCTACACCAAAAGTTTGAGGAATAGCCTTACAGTTTATAAACCCAACTTTTGATAAAATATTGTTGAATGCCTTTCCAAAAGGAAATGAGGCAGCACTTTCGCTAAGATAAGAATAAGCTACTTTGTCTTTAGAAAAAAGTTTTCCTATTAAAGGTAATATTATTTTACAATGGATGTTATAGCCTTGTTTATAAGGGAATTTCGTTGGTACGGAAGTCTCTAAAACAACAAACGCTCCATTAGGTTTTAATACTCTTAATATTTCTGTTAATCCTTGCTCTAAATTTTCAAAATTACGTACCCCAAAAGATACTGTAATAGCATCAAAATAATTATCGGGATAATCAATTTTTTCGCCATCGCCCAATACCATCTTTATGGTAGAGTCTAAATTTTGTTGTGTTACTTTTTGTTTTCCAACATCTAACATGCCTTTAGAAATATCCAAACCAATAATCTCTGTAGCTCCTGTTTTTACAAGATTTATAGCTAAATCTCCTGTTCCTGTAGCTACGTCTAAAACAGTTTTGGGTTTAGAAGTGGTAACTATAGAGACTACTTTATTGCGCCATTTTACATCAATTCCAAAAGAAATAACACGATTAAGACCATCGTAGTTTGTAGAGATGGTATCAAACATAGAGGCCACTTGTTCTTTTTTACTTCTAGTAGAATCTTTGTAAGGAGTAATCTTTTCTAACATTTAAAAAATTTGTACAAATATAAGTTTTTGTGTTAGTATCTAATGCTTTTTTAAACAGTTAATAATTAACTTATAATAAGTAAATAGGTATATTTGCCTAACTTTTAGAGGCAGATAGACCTCATTTATTTTCACTTTATGAAGATTATTATAGCAGGAGCTGGTGAAGTAGGGTTTCACTTAGCTAAATTACTTTCTTACGAATCTCAAGATATTACGTTAATAGATACAGACAAAGAGCGGTTAGCCTATGCAGAAAATCATATAGATATTAAAGGTGTCAAAGGAAATGCCTCTTCTATAGAAATTTTGAAAAATGCCAATGTAGGTAATGCCGACTTAATTATAGCAGTTACAGGTTTAGAAACGACCAATATTACTATTTGCGTATTAGCAAATGAATTAGGAGTAAAACAATCTATAGCAAGAATTTCTAATACAGAGTTTATTACAAATATTGATAATATAGGATTTAAGAAGTTTGGAATAGATGAGTTAATTTCTCCTGAACTGTTAGCAGCAAACGAAATTAGTTTACTCTTAAATCAGTCAGAGTTTAACGAATCGTATGAGTTTGAAGGAGGGGCCTTAACTATGGTTGGAATAACCTTGGAAGAAGAAGCTCCATTTGTAGGGAAAACAGTTAAAGAAGCAGCCCAAATTGTGCCTCATTTAAAATTTATGCCTATCGCTCTTCAACGAAAAGGAACTCAATTTACAATTATACCTAGAGGTAATACAGAGTTTAAAGTTGGCGACGAAGCCTATTTTGTAACCACAAAAGATGGGGTAGCACAATTATCTAAATTAATAGGAAAAGAAAAAAGAAAAATAAAAGATGTAATGATTCTAGGCGGAAGCAAAATTGGCTTTAATACCGCTAAGGATTTGTGCGCTAAAAGATTTAATATAAAATTAGTCGAAAAAATAGAAGAACGTGCTTTTGAACTTGCAGATAATTTGCCAAAAGCTCTAGTAATTAATGGTGATGGTCGTAATGTAGAGCTGTTAGAAGAAGAACACGTATATGATATGGATGCCTTTATTGCTGTAACAGGAGATTCGGAAACAAATATTATCTCATGTCTTATGGCAAAATCTAAAGGAGTTCCTAAAACAATAGCCTTAGTAGAAAATATGGATTATTTTCAGCTTTCACATTCCATAGGGGTAGATACTCTTATTAACAAGAAGTTACTAGCAGCAAACTCTATTTTTAGATATGTTCGTAAAGGAGAAGTATTAGCAATGACTAAACTTAATAACATGAATGCAGAGCTGTTAGAATTTGAGGTAAAATACAGTTCAAAAGTAGCGAATACACAAATTAAAGATATTGATTTTCCTAGGGCAGCAGTAATAGCAGGTATTGTTAGAGGAGACGAAGGGGTTATTCCATTAGGTAATTTTAAAATACAACCTGCGGATAAAGTAGTAGTGTGTAGTTTACCAAAATCAATTGTTCAAGTAGAAAAATTATTTGTCTAATGCCAAAGTTAAATTATAAGATAATACTACACATATTAGGCGTATTACTATTAATCAATGGTGGGTTTATGCTTTTTGCCTCTTTATTTAGTTTGATTTATAAAGATGGAGTGACTATTGAGATTACTATAGCAGCGTTTTTAACCATGGTGCTTGGAGTAGCTGCTATGTTTCTAACTAAAGAACACAAAAAAGATTTAGGTAAACGAGAAGGATATTTGGTGGTTACATTAGGTTGGCTGTTTATGTCGTTAAGTGGAACATTACCGTATTTATTTACAAATTCGATACCCAATTTTACAAATGCCTTTTTTGAAACCATTTCGGGATACACCACTACAGGTGCTTCTATTTTAGACGATATTGAAGCAGTGCCCTATGGAGTGCTGTTTTGGAGAAGTTTAACGCATTGGATAGGTGGAATGGGAATTATAGTGCTAGCTATAGCAATTTTACCATTATTAGGAATAGGAGGGATGCAGTTGTTTGCAGCAGAGGCACCTGGACCTAGTGCCGATAAATTACACCCTAGAATTACAGATACGGCAAAACGATTATGGTATATATATGTTGGTTATACTGCTATAGAAACATTGTTATTAAAAATAGCAGGAATGAACTTTTTTGATGCTATAAACCATGCTATGAGTACGCTTTCTACAGGAGGTTTTTCTACGAAAAACGCTAGTGTTGCATATTGGAATGACAATCCAATAATTCAATGGATTATTATTATATTTATGTTTTTAGCTGGGGCTAATTTTGTATTAAGTTATTTTGGTTTTAAAGGAAAATTTAGTAAAGTGTTTGCAGATGAAGAGTTTAAATATTACGCTAATTATATTTTGTTTTTTAGTATTATTGTAGGAAGTATTATTTATTTTCAATTTGACTCTTCTAAATCTTCTATAGAACATCCTATGGTATGGGGAGAAATAGAAAGTGCTTTTAGACACGCAGCTTTTCAAATATTAGCAGTAGTTACTACTACAGGTTTTGTCTCTGCCGATTATACAATGTGGACTCCGTTTTTAACAGTATTTTTCTTTGGATTAATGTTTTCTGGAGGATCGGCAGGATCTACTTCTGGAGGGATAAAAGTAGTAAGACATATTATTACAATAAAAAACGGATTGTTAGAATTTAAAAGATCCTTACATCCTAACGCAATATTACCTGTGCGTTACAATACTAGGGCAGTAGATAAGCAAATAGTATTTACTATTTTGGGTTTTTTTATTTTATACTTTTTATCCTTTATTATAGGAGCTTTAGTTTTAGGAGCTTTAGGTTTAAATTTTGAGTCTGCAATAGGTGGTGCGGCCACGTCCTTAGGAAATGTAGGTCCAGGTTTAGGGCAATTGAGTCCGGTAAATAATTTTAATTCACTACCTAGTGCAGCCAAATGGTGGTGCTCTTTTTTAATGCTACTAGGACGCTTAGAATTATTTACGGTATTAATATTGTTTACGCCATTTTTTTGGAGAAAACGCTAATCTACTTATGTATTAGAGAATTTATTATACAATTTTCGGTTATTTTTTTCGCATATTTAATTTGTTGTTCAACATAGAGAAATAGGAATAAAAGAAGATTTAGAATCTTTACTACGCAAAGAATAAAACAAGAAAAATGTACTTAGAATACAATCGTTACTTCATATAAAATTGAATACCTTTTTCCACACAAGAAGACTTGGCATCTTATTTAGGTTATGGAGTACGTAGTATTAACCCAACGGCAATAAAAATAGATTTTTTTACGCTGTGTATTTTATATCCTTATGCTTAAAATATTTAGCAACTCTGTCACTATTTAGAGTTAGCATCTTCATAGGGTTATAAACATTTTCTTCAAGCTGTTTTTCGTTTTTAGGAGCTGGTTTTTCAGATAAAGCATATTTTAAATCACGGTTCAGGTATTCATCGGAGTTTTTCTTAGGAGAATAAGACGGTAAAATCAATAACTCAATATACTCCTGCTTTTCTTTAGCCCATTGCTTTACTATTTTACTGTGATGAACTCTTAAATTATCAAGAATTAGAACTATTTTTTGCCCTTTATCTTTAATAAGTTGTTCTAAAAATAATATGAATCTATCAGCATTTATAGTACCAGAGTAAATCATAAACTAAACACTTCCTTGGTTTGTTACTGTGGAAATTATGTTTATAGAAAAACGCTTAGACATGGTTTTCTTTACAGGTGTTTTGCCTTTGGGAGCATAAGAACGTCCATGTTGATTCGTGTTTCTTAATCCTGTTTCATTACCCCATTGTATTTCTGCATTTTAATCTTTAGCTCGTTTTTTTATGGCTGGATATTGCTTGTCTAACCATAACTGAACTTTTTTTGAACACCTGAATTAATTTGTTTAATCGCTCGTTTTTGTATTTCATTTCTACTTGACGAATCTACTGATCTAAAATCCATATCCTTTATAAGAAAAAGATGCGAATAATATTTTATTTAATATAATTATTTACCGCTGGGTTAATAATGATTACTGTGATTACAAAATTGTGTGCGAAAACAGATATTCAAAAATAATATGATTTAAAGAAAGTGGTTAAAACTACAGGCTTAATAGTTCCTTTTTTGCAATTAGTTAATTAATCAAAGTAATAGAAGTATTTGTAACAATCAATTCGGTTTTTTTACCAAAAACTATCGCCCTATTATCAGCAATATGTCCAAAAGGCGCATTAAAAACTATTGGGAAATTATATTTAGATCCAATGTCCAACAACATAGAAGGAACCGTATATCCAAAAGGAATCGTATGGTCGTGCATAGCAGTCATTCCCCCAACCACCAATCCAGCGAGATTAGAGAATAGACCGTTACGATCTAAATTTTGAAGCATACGATCTACATGATACAAGTATTCATCCAAATCTTCCAAAAACAAAATTTTACCTCTCGTATCTATTGCCGATTCCGAACCACAAAGCGAATATAATACCGATAAATTTCCCCCAATAGCAATTCCAGAAAAAGAACCAGTCTTCGTTTTTTCAGTATTAGAAAAATAGTAAAAATTTGTTTTAGACTTTAAGCTAACAGCTAAGCTTTGTTGTGCTTCAGGAGTAGTCTTTTCAATATCAAAAGCCATAGGTGCATGTAAACTAGGGATATTCAAAGTATGTAAGTGAGAGTGCAGTACCGTAATGTCAGAATAACCAATAATCCATTTGGGCTGTTGTTGTAAAGACGAAAAATCGAGTTTATCAATTATTCTAACTGTACCATAGCCACCTCGTGCACACCAAATGGCTTTAATATTAGGGTTGTCAATCATTTCCTGAAAGTCTTTAGCACGTTCGATATCCGTACCTGCAAATTGATGATGTGTCAACCCAATCGTTTTACCTAAAAGTACACTAAAACCTAAATTCTCTAACCATTTAATGCCAAAAGAAAGTTCAGATTTGGTAATTTTTCTAGCCGTAGAAACAATGCCAATAATATCTTTTTTCTTTAAATAGGGGGTAGATATTGAGTTGGAAGAAGTGTGCATTTTATAAATTTTTAATAAAGATAAAAAAGCTTAGAATTTATTGCTTAAAGCTTTTAGCGAAAAAGCTATTGCTTTTTCATAAATTTGCGCCTTTATTAGAAACAAATTCTTATGAGTACTCCAAAAAGATACACCATTACTACAGCATTACCATACACTAACGGTCCCATACACATAGGGCATTTAGCAGGAGTATATGTGCCAGCAGATATCTACACACGTTATTTGCGTAGTATTGACAAAGATGTAGTGCTTATTGGAGGAAGCGACGAACATGGAGTTGCAATACCTATGCGAGCTAAGAAAGAAGGAGTTTCTCCGCAAATAATTATAGATAAGTACCATAATATAATAAAAGATTCCTTTGAAGAATTCGGAATTTCATTTGATAATTACTCAAGAACTTCCAGTAAAATTCATCATGAAACCGCTTCCGAATTCTTTGAAAAAATGAATAGTAAAGGACAGTTTATAGAAGAAGTAACAGAGCAGCTATACGACCCCGAAGCTAATCAGTTTTTAGCAGACCGTTTTGTAACAGGTACTTGTCCTAAATGTAATTACGAAGAAGCCTATGGGGATCAATGTGAAAAATGTGGAAGTTCGCTAAACGCTACAGATCTTATTAATCCAAAATCAACAATTTCTGGAGCGGAGCCAATTACAAGAAGCACTAAACATTGGTTTTTGCCTCTAGATAAATATGAAGGTTTCTTAAAAGAATGGATTTTAGAAGATCATAAAAAAGATTGGAAAGCTAATGTATATGGACAATGTAAATCTTGGATAGATGACGGGTTAAGACCCAGAGCCGTTACTCGAGATTTAGATTGGGGTATTCCAGTCCCAGCGGAAGGAGCAGAAGGAAAAGTACTATATGTGTGGTTCGATGCACCTATAGGGTATATTTCATCTACTAAGGAATGGGCGACTCGCAAAGGAAAAAATTGGGAAGATTATTGGAAAAAAGAAGATACCAAATTAGTACACTTTATAGGAAAAGATAATATTGTTTTTCACTGTATTGTATTTCCAAGTATGCTTAAAGCAGAAGGAACCTATATATTACCAGACAATGTGCCAGCTAACGAATTTTTGAATTTAGAAGGGAATAAATTATCAACTTCTAAAAATTGGGCTGTTTGGTTGCACGAGTATTTAGAAGATTTCCCAGGGCAGCAAGATGTATTACGCTATGCGCTTACAGCGAACGCTCCAGAGACAAAAGATAACGACTTTACGTGGAAGGACTTTCAAACCCGTAATAACAGTGAGTTGGTAGCTATTTTTGGAAATTTCATTAATCGTGCAGTAGTACTAACACACAAGTATTACAATGGAGTAATTCCAAAACCTAGTACTTTAGAAGCGGTTGATATAGAAACCTTAGAAAAACTAAAGGCCTATCCAGCAGTTATAGCAAGCTCTATAGAGCGTTATCGATTTAGAGAAGCGTCTCAGGAGTTAATGAATGTTGCCCGTTTAGGAAATAAATATTTAGCTGATTTAGAACCTTGGAAAGTAGTAAAAACAGACGAAGAGCGTACTAAAACGATTATGTATGTCGCTTTGCAAATAGCATCGGCACTAGCAACACTTTCGGAACCATTTTTTCCATTTACATCAATTAAATTAAAGAAGATGTTGGCTATTGAAAATAGCTTTGTAAAATGGAATGATATAGAGTCATCGGATACTTTGTTATCAAGTGGGCATCAGATTGCAAAAAGTGAACTTCTATTTAGTAAAATTGAGGATGAAGCAATAGTTGCTCAACTTCAAAAATTAGAAAATACTAAAAAAGAAAATGAAGCTTCTGCTAAAGCAGTAGTCCCTCAAAAAGAAATCTGCACTTTTGAAGATTTTTCAAAATTAGATATACGAGTAGGAACTATTCTGGAAGCAGAAAAAATGCCAAAAGCTAAAAAATTATTGGTGTTAAAGGTAGATACAGGAATAGATATTCGTACCATAGTTTCTGGTATTGCAGAACATTTTGCACCAGAAGCTATTATAGGAAAACAAGTGTCGGTACTTGTAAATTTAGCTCCAAGAAAATTAAGAGGTGTTGAAAGTGAAGGGATGGTTTTAATGACTGAAAATGCAGAAGGGAAACTAGTTTTTATAAACCCAGATGAAGATAGTGTAGTTTCTGGCGCAACAATTAACTAATAGATTCTAAGATTAGGGTTCAACGCCGATTTAAGTTTAAAAGACTTTTTGGTTTTGAAGTCAATAATTGTGCTATAGGATTTTAAAAATCGTAAATTTGCGACTTTCAAAATAGCACCTATGAATTACGATTTCAGTCAAATCGAAGCCAAGTGGCAAAAATATTGGGAAGAAAACCAAACGTTTAAAGCAAGTAATAGTTTTAATAAACCAAAATATTATGCATTGGATATGTTTCCATATCCATCTGGTGCAGGGTTGCATGTTGGGCACCCATTAGGATATATTGCTAGCGATATTTATGCCCGTTATAAACGACATCAAGGCTTTAATGTATTACACCCACAAGGATATGATTCATTTGGATTACCAGCAGAGCAATATGCTATACAAACAGGGCAACATCCAGCTATTACTACGCAAACGAATATAGCTCGTTACCGAGAACAATTAGATAAAATAGGCTTTTCTTTTGATTGGAGTAGAGAAGTGCAAACCAGTAATCCAGAATACTACAAATGGACTCAATGGATTTTTGGAGAGCTATTTAATTCTTGGTACAATCTAACGAATGATAAAGCAGAGTCTATAGAAACACTTATTGCCAAGTTTGAAACGAAAGGTAACGAGGAGGTAAAAGCTGTTAGTGATGAAGATATTGTTGTTTTTTCAGCAACAGAATGGAATGCTTTGTCCGATAAACAACAACAAGAAATACTATTACAATACCGTCTTACTTTTTTAGCAGAAACCGAAGTGAATTGGTGCCCAGAATTAGGGACAGTACTGGCTAATGATGAAATAGTAAATGGGGTTTCTGAGCGTGGAGGATATCCAGTTATACGCAAAAAAATGAAACAATGGAGTATGCGTATTTCAGCATATGCCGATCGTTTAATTCAAGATTTAGAGAATTTAGATTGGTCCGAAAGTATAAAAGAAACACAACGCAATTGGATTGGTAAATCAGTTGGTGCTAGTGTGTACTTTAATGTGCTTCCTATTGAAGATGTTATGAATCCTACCACTATTGAAGTATTTACGACTAGACCCGATACTATTTATGGAGTAACCTATATGGCTCTTGCTCCAGAACATCCATTAGTAAATCAATTAACCACTACAGCCCGAAAAGAGAAAGTAGAAGCGTATGTAGAAGCTACAGCTAAACGAAGCGAACGCGAACGAATGGCAGACGTAAAAACGATTTCAGGAGTGTTTACAGGAAGTTATGCCGAGCATCCAATTACCAAAAATAAAGTGCCTATTTGGATTGCCGATTATGTGTTAGCAAGTTATGGTACAGGAGCAGTAATGGCTGTTCCTTGTGGAGATCAGCGCGATTTTGATTTTGCGACCCATTTTAATATCCCTATTGAAAATATATTTAAAGATGTAGATGTTTCGAAAGAAGCTTATACAGATAAAACAAATGCAGTAATTACCAATTCAGATTTTTTAAATGATTTGCCAGCTAAAGAAGCAGCAAAATTAATGGTAAAGACTTTAGAAGACTTAGGTTACGGTAAAGGAAAAATAAATTATCGTTTACGCGATGCTGTATTTAGTCGTCAACGTTATTGGGGAGAACCTTTTCCAATTTATTATGTAAATGGAATGCCACAACTTATAAGCACTAAATATTTACCAATTAACCTGCCAGAAGTTGAAAAATATTTGCCAACAGAAGATGGAGCACCTCCACTAGGAAGAGCAACTATATGGGCTTGGGATACGGAAACCAATACTGTTGTAAGTAACGATAAAGTAAACAATACCACTATTTATCCTTTAGAATTAAATACAATGCCAGGTTGGGCGGGAAGTTCTTGGTATTTGTTTCGATATATGGATAGTCAAAACAATGAAGCGTTTGCATCTAAAGAAGCCTTAGACTATTGGCAAAATGTAGATTTGTATGTAGGAGGAAGCGAACACGGAACAGGACATTTATTATACAGTCGTTTTTGGACAAAATTTTTGTACGATCGTGAATTTTTATCGGTAGACGAACCGTTTAAAAAAATGATTAATCAGGGAATGATTTTGGGAACGAGTGCCTTTGTATATCGTATTCCTGAAACGCAGAATTTTGTATCTAAAAACTTAATTAAAGGTAGAGAGGTCCAAGCTATACATACAGATGTTACTTTGGTAAATGCTTCTAATGAGTTAGATGTTGAAGGCTTTAAAAAATGGAGGGCAGAGTTCTCTGAAGCTACTTTTGAATTAGAAAATGATAAATACATTATAGGCAATGAGGTGGAAAAAATGTCCAAATCTAAATATAATGTAGTCAATCCAGACGATATATGTGAAGAGTACGGAGCAGATACGTTGCGTTTGTACGAGATGTTTTTAGGTCCATTGGAACAAGCTAAACCTTGGAACACTGCTGGAATTACAGGAGTACATAATTTTTTAAAAAAAATGTGGAAACTGTATATAGGGACAGATGGAGTTAAATTTACAGATGTAACGCCAACTAAAGACAATTTAAAGACGCTACACAAAACTATTAAGAAAGTAACAGAAGATATAGAGCATTTTTCTTTTAATACTTCGGTAAGTACGTTTATGATTTGTGTAAATGAGTTAACAGCTCAGAAATGCACAAGCAAAAAAATATTGAATGATTTGGTAATTTTAATTTCGCCGTATGCACCACATATTGCAGAAGAACTCTGGAATAAGTTAGGAAATATGACTTCTGTATCCACAGTAATCTTTCCTGTCTTTGAAGAAAAATATTTAGTGGAAAGTGTAAAAGAATACCCTATTTCTTTTAATGGGAAAATGCGTTTTAAGTTAGAGTTGTCGTTAGATATGTCTAAAGAAGAAATTGAAAAAATAGTAATGGCTCACGAAAAAACACAAAAGCAATTAAATGGACGTTCGCCTAAAAAGGTAATTATAGTACCTGGGAAAATTATAAATATTGTAGGTTAAATGACTGGTTTTGTAATAGAATCCATAGGTGGTGTTGCTGCAGTACTTACCACATTAGCTTTTTTGCCACAAGTAATTAAAACATGGAAAAGCAAAGATGCTAAAAGTTTGTCTATGCCCATGCTGTTAATGACTTTTTTAGGTATTTGTTTATGGGCTTTTTATGGTGTTTTAAAAGGAAGCCTTCCGTTAATAGTAGCGAATAGTATTACAGCAATAAATGCAGGAATTTTAATTTTTTTTAAACTCAAGTATAAATAGTAGAGCTTTTATTAGACTGAACTTTAGGCAGTAAAATGTTTTTTGTACTTTTAATTATATTCTAAAATTGTAAAACTATTATGATAGGTTATTATGTAATTGCAGGTATTATTTTTTTGATAAGCTCTTTTGTAAGTAATAAGCTGAAAAGCAAATTTAAAGAGTATTCTAACCTTTCGTTGCAAAACGGAATGAGTGGAGCAGAAATAGCAGAAAAAATGTTAGCAGATAATGGAATACGAGATGTAAAAGTAATCTCTACTTCAGGGATGTTAACAGATCATTACAATCCTCAGAATAAAACCGTAAACTTAAGCGAAGGTGTATATAGTCAAAGAAATGCTGCGGCTGCGGCAGTATCTGCTCATGAAGTAGGACATGCTGTACAGCATGCGCAAGCATATCAATGGCTTACTTTACGATCTAAAATAGTACCTGTTGTTGGTGTTGCTAGTAAATTTTCAAATATTATACTAATGGTAGGTTTGGGACTTTCTGCAGGAGGAAATGCTTTAGGAAATATGATATTCTTATTAGGAATTTTGTTATTTGCTGTAACAACAGCGTTCACGTTTATTACCCTTCCTGTAGAATATGATGCCAGTAATAGAGCTTTGGCTTGGCTAGAAAACTCTTCGGGAATGTTAAATAGGGAAGAGCATGCCGCAGCAAAAGATGCACTTAAGTGGGCGGCAAGGACTTACTTAGTAGCAGCGCTTGGATCTTTAGCTACTCTAATGTATTTTGTTTTGCGTTATATGGGAAACAGAAGGTAAAATATATTTTGTTCAAGACTTAATAACTGTCTGCTTGTATCAAGTAATTTTCTTGAGAATATATTACTAATCTTAAGAGGTTTGATGTTTAATATATAATGCACCTCTGTAATTTTGACTATAAATAATTATGCTTTAAAAACTGTAAACGATATAAAAAAAATTAACGAAATTTGTGCTAATATTAAATTGAAGTTTATGGGTAAAGTAGGAGTTATTATGGGAAGTACAAGTGACTTACCAGTAATGCAAAAGGCAATAGATTTTTTGAAGGAAATGAAAGTGGCTGTAGAGGTGGATATAGTTTCGGCACATCGTACACCAGAAAAATTATACGATTATGCCACTAATGCCCATAAAAGAGGAATTAACGTAATAATAGCAGGAGCAGGAGGAGCAGCACATTTACCCGGTATGGTTGCTTCAATGTCTCCTTTGCCTATAATTGGAGTCCCTGTAAAATCAAGTAATTCAATAGACGGATGGGATTCTGTATTATCTATACTTCAAATGCCTGGGGGAGTGCCAGTAGCAACTGTAGCTTTAGATGGAGCATTAAATGCAGGAATTTTAGCCGTTCAAATTATAGGGAGTAAAAATGTTGAAGTACAAAATAGAATAATAGAGTACAAAACCCAGTTGAAAGAAAAAGTAATTAAAGGTTCGGAACAAGTAAAATCGATTTAGATTCTTGTATATGACAATCGAATTTTTAAATTAGCCCTAGGAGTTTTAAAGCTTGTATAATAATTATTTAAATCTGTTTGCTTGCTTGCCTGATTCTTTTATTATAGGTTTGTGTGTATAGAGCAGTTTTTCAGGTATATAAAACACAATAAATGAATATTTTAAAAATAAACTCTAGTGTACAGCAAGAAGCTTCTGTAACTAGAAAACTAGTAGAGGAAATTATTACAACTATTTCAAAAGGAGAGGTTACTATAGTAGATAGAGATCTTTCAAAAGGAGTTTCGTTGTTAAACGAACAGATGCTTACAGCCTTTTTTTCGAACCTAGAAGACTTAAAGGAAGAACAGTTAATGTTATTGGAGGAATCGAATACTTATATCCAAGAAATTAAAGAAGCAGATGTTATTGTTTTTGGAGTTCCAATATATAACTTTAGCGTGCCAGGATCAGTAAAAGCATATTTCGATTTGCTAGCTAGAGCAGGAGTTACTTTTAAATATACAGAACAAGGACCTGTAGGTTTAATGGAAAATAAAAAAGTATATGTAGCTATGGCAAGTGGGGGAGTTCCTTTCGATAGTGAAGTAGACTTTGCATCTAAATTGATACGTCAGTTTTTAACCTTTTTAGGAATAACAGATATTACATTTGTTCCTGCAGACCAATTAATGACGAATCAAGAAGCAGCCCTAGGAAGAGCAAGAAAAATAATAGAAGAAACTGTAGGGAGTGTATAATTATATTACCCTATAAAGAATGAAAACCACAAAAACTTTATATTGTTTTTGTGGTTTTTTGTTTTAGTTAGAAAAATGTATTTTGCGTTCTAATTATTTTAAAACACTGATGATGAGTAATTTGAAAGTTAAATTTCCTATAAAAGAATGGAGTGAAGCTGATAGGCCTAGAGAGAAATTGATAGACAAAGGTAAAAAGACACTAACCAATGCGGAATTGATGGCAATTTTGATAGGTTCTGGGAATAGAGATGAATCGGCTGTTGGATTATGTAAAAGAATTTTAAATGGAGTAGATAATAATCTAAACCAGTTAGGGCGTATGGATATACAAGAACTTGTAAAATATAAAGGAATAGGAGAGGCAAAAGCTATTTCTGTGGTAGCAGCCATGGAATTAGGGAGAAGACAACGTTTTCAAGAAACCCCTTTAAATCCAAAAATTTTATCAAGTGCAGATGTGTTTTCTTATTTGCAACCAATTTTAGGCGATTTGATGCATGAAGAATTTTGGGTGCTATTCTTAAATAATTCTAATAAAATTTTAGATAAAAAAATGATTAGTAGTGGAGGACACACAGGAACAGCAGTAGATTTAAGACTAGTGTTTAAGAAGGCTTTAGAAATTTCGTCAACAGCCATAATACTTTCACATAATCACCCTAGTGGAACATTAAAACCAAGTTTACCCGATAAAAAGATGACTACAAATATTCAAAAAGCAGGAAATACTTTAAATATAAAAGTGTTGGATCATGTAATTATTACAGAGAAAAGTTATTTTAGCTTTGCCGATGAAGGATTATTGTAATTTTTAATATAATAAAGAATTTAGTAGGTGTTTATATGATTTATTGTGAAGAAGCCATTTATTCTATTTCTGTTTTTTATTTTTAATTTATCTATTGCTCAAGTTCAATCAGAGCTTTTTAATTATAAGTATATTTTAATTCCTACTACTTTTTCGTTTCAAGATGCTCCACACGAATATAACCTTAATCGATTAACTCAGTTTTTGTTTAATAAATATAATTTCGAGACTTTTATAGAAGGAGAAGAAAACTTGTTGTTAGAAAAAATTGATCCTTGTGAAATACTAAGAGCAAATGCTTTTGCACAAGGTTTCTTTAAAACTAAAGTTTCTTTTACATTTTTGGACTGTAGAGGAAAACTAATATACACATCGCATATAGGTACTAGTTCGAAAAAAGAATTTGATAAGTCTTATAATGAAGCTATTAGAAATGTTTTTAAAGAAGATAGAAAGATAAATACTCATACTTATCTAAAAAACGATAATGTAGTAAAGAAAAATATACGCAATATATTGCCCTTAAATTCCCTAAAGGGAGAAATAAAATTAGAAGCTAACAAAGCTTCTTTTGAATTTAAATTACGAAGTAAGACATATAATTTTGTTCAAAAATCGGCAACAACGTACATCGTTCTATATAATTTAAAAGAAATAGGTAAGATTACTCAGCAATCTAAAAATAAACAAATTTATAGTGTTGATGCAGGTGTTTTAAGTGGTACAGGGAGTTTTGACGATTTTGGAAATTTTCGATTAAAACGAGTTAACCCAATAAACCAACAAGAGTTAATAGATGTAATGGTTAGAACAAAATAGAATACTTAGTTATAAAGAGCTAAGAACTTGTTAAGCTAGTAAAAATGGTTTAAAATGGTATATTTGCGCATAAATTCTGATAATTTAGTATAAAAAATATTTTATGAAATTTAATATTGCGCTACTTGCCGGAGACGGTATAGGACCAGAGGTTATCGATCAAGCAGTTAAAGTTTGTGATGCGGTAGCAGTAAAATACAATCACGAAATTACTTGGACTCCGGCATTAACAGGAGCTGCAGCAATTGATGCTGTGGGAGAACCTTACCCAGATGAAACACACGATATTTGTGTAGCTTCGGATGCAGTACTGTTTGGGGCAATTGGACACCCTCGATTTGATAATGACCCAAGTGCAAAAGTACGTCCAGAGCAAGGATTGCTTAAAATGCGTAAAAAATTAGGCTTGTTTGCAAATGTACGACCTACTTTTACATTTCCATCGTTGTTAGATAAATCTCCATTAAAGGAAGAGCGTATAAAAGGAACAGATTTGGTGTTTTTACGTGAATTAACAGGAGGAATTTATTTTGGAGAAAAAGGTAGGAAAGATGGAGGAGAAACTGCCTTTGATAATTGTGTATATACAAGAGATGAAGTAACTCGTTTAGCTCGTAAAGGTTTTGAACTAGCGATGACTCGCAGTAAAAAATTATGTTGTGTAGATAAAGCTAACGTGTTAGAAACTTCTAGGCTTTGGAGAGAGACCGTACAAGGTTTAGAAGCGGATTACCCAGAAGTAGAAGTATCTTATGAATTTGTAGATGCGGTAGCTATGCGATTAGTGCAATGGCCCAATAGTTACGATGTATTAATTACAGAAAATTTATTTGGAGATATTTTAACAGATGAGGCTTCGGTAATTTCTGGGTCTATGGGGTTAATGCCATCGGCATCTGTAGGAGCAAAAACATCACTTTACGAACCAATACATGGTTCTTACCCACAGGCAGCAGGTAAAGATATTGCGAATCCGTTAGCAACAGTTTTATCGGCAGCTATGATGTTCGAAGACGCTTTTGGTTTAAAAGAAGAAGCAGAAGCAATACGAAATGTAGTTAATAAGTCCTTAGCAGAAGGAGTAGTTACGGAAGATTTAGCAGCAGGAGGAAAGTCCTATAAGACTAGCGAAATAGGAGATTGGTTAGCTAAAAACATATAAATTTTTAAAACCTAATTATTTGGGCTACCTTTCCTTTCGATAGGTAGCCTTTTTTTGTAGTGAAGTATATGAAATATATTCTAAGCATTTTAATAGTAATTTTTTTTATTAGTTGTAAAAAAACTAATCAGGGAGAAATAGAAGAACAAAGTCTTAAAATAGTTTCTTCAGATACTGTTATTAAATCAAGAATAAAACTATTGGATTTGAATAGTGAAGTTTCTAAAAAATTGAAAGGAGTTTCTAGTTATACATTATTACATCAGAAGATTGATTCTATTAGCAAAGCTCCTTTTAAAGAAATAGAAGCGTTAACTTTAGGAGTAAACGATAATATTTTAGATTTAAAAAACACGTTACCAAATACTTTAAAAAGTAAACCTATTCTAAGTAGATTAAATCAATTAAAAACATATTCTTTATTGTTACAAGATAAATTTGCAAATAAATCTAGTAACTTAGAAGGGGTAAATAATACGATTATACAATTGTTAGAATCTTATAATTTAATGATTGTACAATTGAATGATGTGGAAAACAAAATTCCAGAAGATTTTCAAAAACAATTAGAAAAAGCAGCGTTTGAAAGGGATTCGCTAAAACAATATAAGGTAGCCCCTTTGTTTTAGTTTATACATTAAAATGAAACCTTTAAAGAACCTATAAGGTTTAATCCTGGAGCGGAGATTCCAGAAGAATACTGGCGATACCTTTGATCGGTAATATTTTCAATACCGCCGCTAAAAGTTACTTTTTTTGTAAAATTATAATTTCCTCTAAAATTTAGAGTGTACCAATTGGCAAGAAAAGGCCTTCCGTTAGCATCTGTATTATAAATATCTATTTTAAGCCTTTCTGAAGGAGCTAAATCATTAAAACTAAATCCATCACTAAATTCAGAAAATAGGTCTATTCCCCACAATTTATTAGAGAAGGTAATATGAAAATTACCAAAATTAGGAGGAACATGTCTTATTTTTACTTTTTCATTATTAGAAAGTGTTTCTGTTCCTTTAGTTATTATATATGCCCCACGGAGTTTTATTTTTTTTGTTAGAGGTAGCTCGCCAGAAAATTCAAAGCCATAAATTTCAGATCGATTGCTGTTTTGAATAGCAAAAATAGTGCTTTGTTGTCCCCTAAATAAAACAGTGCTTTGACTGTTTAGCTCAAATATATCTTCAGATAAAGCATCGTCTAATATGGTGTAATAAGCGGCAATAGATAAAAGGGTATTGTTTTTTTGAAAATCAATACTTGTTGAAAAATTATAGGCATATTCAGGCTTTAGGTTAGGGTTGGGAACTATTAAAGTTTCAGGTTTAGAGTTAGCAAAAATTTTACCAACATCATCTATATTAGGTGCTCTAAAAGCAGTATTTATATTAGTTTTTAAATGAAGGAAAGGATTTAGTTTATAGGAACTTCCAACACTCCAAGTTATTGCTTTTACATTGTTTTGTGCATTATCAAAAGGGAAATCTAATTCGGGTGTTTGGAAATCGGCATTTAATAATACTTGGTTATATCTAATACCAGCAGATAAGTGTAATGGGTTGGATGCGCGCCAATTAATATTAGTATATGCTCCAAAGGATTTTAAAGTGGATCCATCAGGGTACCTAGTAGCAATACTATTATTTAATACTTCTTTGGTACTAATGTTAGTAGTTTGAGAAGTGCTACCTACAATATTTCCAATATATTCTAGTCCATAGTTAATTTTAATTTTTTTAATTTTTTTTTCAGTATCAATATTAAAAGAGAGTGCTTTTAATTGCTCTCTGTTTGTGTTAAGTATTGGGCTGCCAAAATTGCGAACATTCCTGCTTTCTTCAAAAAATTGATAGGCTAAAGAGAGTCTAATTTTGTCACTTAGTGTAGTTTTGTTTTTGTACGAAACATTTTGCAAACCCAAAAGCCATTTTTGAGGTCCATAAAACCATTGTGCGTTTTTGAATAGACCGTTTTCTCTGCGTTGTAGCCTGTCATAACGGTCAAAATTGGAAGAGGTAGTATAAATAAGTTGAGTTTCAAAATTCCAATATTTTGAGGGGCTATAAATTAATTTTTGTAAAAAATTATATTGACGATAACCTGAATTTATTTGAATTTTAGGATTACTATTTTTTACTACTACGTCAGTACCATTTACTTGGCTAACATATTCATTTCTAAGAAAATTAGAAGGACCATTGCTTCCTTGCTTTAAGTTGTCAAAATTACTGAAAGAAAAACTACTAGTAGTACCCCATTTTTTATAAGCTAAGCTAAGGTCTGCATGCGTTGTTTGTTCATTATTAGCAGACGAACTACGATAAAAAAGATTTCCGGATATTGTCCTATTTGTATCAGAACGTAATTTGGGTGTTAGTGTTTTAAAACTTAATATACCTCCAATAGCATCACTTCCGTAAGTTACAGATCCAGGTCCAGATATAATTTCGGCACTTTCTATAATGTGTGGGTCAATAGAAATAATATTCTGTAAATTTCCACTTCTAAAAATAGCATTATTCATTCTAACACCATCTACAGAAATTAGAATTCTGTTAGTGGAAAAGCCTCTAATAATGGGGCTTCCACCTCCTTGTTGACTTTTTTGGACAAAGATATTTCCCGATTTGGCAACTACATCTGCTGTAGTCTGTGGATTGGTAAAGGCAAGAGTTTCTTTGTTTATACTAATAATTTTTTTTGAAATTTGTTCTTTACTTTGCTTCCACTTAAGATTAGATACAACAACTTCGTCTAAAGATTCTTTTAGAGGGTATAGATAAACAATTTTATCTTTTTTAATTTGCGATGCGGAAAGTGTTTTGTTTTTAAATCCAATAGCAGTGAATATAAATTTTTCTTGTGAATTAGAAATATTTAAAGCTATTTCACCATTAGCATTCGATTTAAATTGTTTTTTCGTACTTATGGAGGTAACTTCAGTATCAATTAATAATTCATTGGATTCAATGCTATACGTCTTGACTATTTGTGAATAGAAGAGGGAAGGGATAATTATAAAAACAAAAAATAGAAGCCTCTGCATTAGATTAACTAAAAAGTCCTTTTAATATGCTTACCGATTTAGGTTGTTTAAAGCCTTCTATGTGTAGTTCATAATATAATAGAATATTGTCTAACAATTGTAAACGTTCCATTTTAGGCATTGTAATGGTCTTAAGATTATCAAAATTTATGCCCAAAAGTGTTTTGAAGTTTTTTAGTTCTGTATTGTTAATACAAAAAGAGCTTTGAGAGTGAATTTCAAAGATTCCTTCTGCTAAATTGAATTGAGGTAATTCAATATTTGATGTGTCGGGGTAAAACCCAATAAAAGAAGTTAGTTGAAGTAAGAATAATTGATTAAAAAGAGCGTAATTGGAATGCTCATCTAACCAAATAAAGCTTTTTTTTAAGAAATTAAAAAGCTCTAAATCAGGTTCGTTATTTTGAAAAGCTTGTATTAAAATTTCAGAAATAAAAGAAGTAATTCCTCCTTTTATAATATTAATGTGTAAATCTTTATAATAATAGGATAGTTTAGCGTCTTTTAATCGATGTAACGTATTTTTGTTATAATGTATAGCGTCTACATCAAGTATTGAAAGGGGCTGAAAAAAAGAAGTTTTAATTTTACCTTTTTTACTTTTTAAGAGTCCTTTAATTAAATATGAGTAGATTCCTTCTTTTTTAGTAAATAATTTAACAATTAAATCGGCCTCGCCATAGCGAATAGAATGAAGGGCAATAGCTTCAGTTTTTACGTACATTGATTACCTTACAATAAGTAGTTTCCCAACTTTAGTTTGTTGTTGATCTTCGCTAGTTATTAAGAATAAGTAAACTCCAGAAGCAACTAAATTTCCACTAAACGAGCGTGTGTCCCATTCTATTACACCACTTCCACCACCGTTTGAAGGGGTATTTGTTGTTTCGAAAACAAGGTTGCCTTCAATGTCGGTAATTTTTACATTAGCTTCTGCGGTTAAACCTTCTACTCTAACGGTTGGATTGTTGTATTCTGGTCGTACAGGATTTGGAAATATTTTTAATTCACTAAGACTTTCTTTTGCAGTAATATTATCAATAGAAAATTCTACTAGACCTTTCTCTGTAGCAAAAAAGATACTATTAGTATCCGTATTAATAGCCACTCGAGTAACGTTATTTGAAGGGAGTGGGCTGTTTTGAACGGTGAAGTGTCGTATAGTTTCTTGTCCATCTGGGGAAACCTGAAAAACACCACCCCCAATAGTGCATATCCACTTGTTGTTTTCAGGATCTACCTTTATATCAGAAATGGTTTGACCCGCTAATAATTCTTGATTGAGTCCGTTATCAGAAAAAACAATTCGCTCTGTTGTAAGAGTTGTATTGGATTCATTAAATAGTTGATCTGGATTTTCTAAAATCCTAAGTCCTCTATCAGTTCCTATCCAAAGAGTTCCGTCGTTATCAATAGCTACAGCTCTTGTGGTTATATTTCTGTTAGGATAACCTTCTTCTGTGAAAGCTACTTTTTTAGTTCTAGGGTTATAAGCAAATAAACCATTTGAAAAAGAGCCAATAAATATATTGCCTGAATTGTTGAAAACAAGCTCTTGAGCGTTCAATAAAAATATTTTATTATCTGGGTTTTCTGGAGGTGGAATAAATATTCCTAAATCAGGTTCGTCATTTGTTGTACCTGCTAAGGAAAATCTTTTTAAAAATTTAGTGTTAAAGGAATTGATATACCATAAATTTCCATTTTGATCAAATTCAGTTCCAAAGACAACATCTCTATTAAAAACTCTCTCAATATTACTATTGGTATTTGTAAATAGTCTAAAATTACCACTATTGTAGTCTGCGACTCCACCACTGTAACTTCCAAAAATTACTCTTTCTGTATTCCTAGGATCGATTTTTATGCTTACTATATCATCAATGTTAAAGTCTTCATAAGGGATATTCATCCAATTACCCTCTCTAAGTCTAGATAAACCGTTTTGGCTATCATCGTCGATAAATCCGTAAAAGTTGTTAATTTTCCCATAACACATCCATAAATCACCATTTTTATAATCAATATCATAAGCGTCGTTTCTTAATGGACCAATGGGGTTTATGCGTGTTTGAGAAACAAAATTGTTTTCAGTAATAAAGTAGCCTTCATCTATCACAGAAAAGTAAATTTTATTGTCTATAAAAATAGTATGATTTACTTTTTTATTTAGTTCAGCAGAATAGTTGATGCTTTGAGAAGTAGTAAAGTTTCGATTTAGTTGTACGTGCTTATCGGTATGAGAAATGGCTAAAATGTCATCGTTTATAGAGAGGTTAGTTATATTGCTAGGATCTGTATATACAGAATTGAATACTCCGCCACTAAAAGCATAGATGGTGTTTATGGTATTATTTCGAGCTATTAATTGACCAGAAAATAGTCGAAAATCGGTAAAAGTAGTATTGCCATTAGCATCAATTCGTTGCCATTGATTTGCTAATAATAGATTTTGATTTCTTTTATTTCCTCTAAATAACCCTCTTCCTTCAATACTAGCAATAATTAAATCTCCAATAACCCCAACAGCCGTAATGTTACTTATAATGGATAAAGAGTCACTTATTAAGTAAGTGTCTGCGAAGGCTTTTTTAGATAAATCGTACTCTACAATTCCAAAGCCTGTAGCAATATATAGAATTCCGTTATCTTCAAAAAGACTATTAATAACCACGTTGCTAGGTGGAAATCGTTGAACTTCAGTAATATCGTTAAGAGTGGTTATTTGGCCTGTTGTTTCGTCGATTATTTGTATTAAACCGTTAGCAAAGCCAATGATTAAAGAATTGAATTCAGCACTAAAATGTAATATTTTTATATCTTCCGATGATACCCCATTTATAGAAGTAAATTCAGTATTGGTTCTACTAGCTATAGAATGCTTGAAAATAGAATTATTGGCTGCTATATAAATATTAGATTCTGAATTAGTTGTTGCAACAATGCTATTATAAGAAAAATAACCTCTCCAATTAGCACTAAAATTTTGTCCCCAAACAAGGGACTGAATTAGTAAAAAAACTAATGTTATTTTTTTTAACATAATTAAGAAGATATTTTTTTAAACGGAAATACTGTAATTAAAGTGCTTTTTTTAAAGCTAAAATATATCCTAAATGTATTCCTTCATGAAAATTATTGAAATGAAAAGCATCATTTAAGTTTTTAAGTTCAAAAGAAGTACTTGTCATATATGGGGTATATGTTTTAAAGGTACTAGCATCTAAATCTTTATTAGTTTGCTCTATGGTGCTAAACAAATACTCTTTTAATTGTTCTAATTCTTGTTCAGTTGCATTTCTAGTTGTAGAGGTACCTTTTTTGTATAGATCAATCCACTCATCAGAAATATTTTTTTCTAAATTACTTAGTCCATATACTAAAAGCTGTTGAGTAACAACTACATGGGCTATATTCCAAAATAAATTATTTTTAAACCCCTTTGGAATGGTGTTTAATTGCTCTAAAGAATAATGATCAAGTATTTTTCTTAGAGCAGTTCTGTTAACTTTAGTTATTTCTAAGGCAATTTTTAAATCTTCCATGGTATGATAAATTTAACTCAAAAATATGTTTTTTCTATCGTATTTCGTTTTCCTTTGTAAGGAAATTAAACGTAGTGTTAAAAATGATTAAAAAAGTATATTATTTAAATACCTGTAGTACTTGTAAACGAATTATTAAGGAGTTACATTTGGAAGAAGGGTTTGAGCTTCAAAATGTAAAAGAAAGCCCTATTGTTGAAATCGATTTAGAAGCATTAAAAAAATTTAGTGGAACTTACGAGAGTTTACTTAATAGGCGTTCACTATTATATAGAGAACGAAATTTAAAAGAGCAATCGTTATCCGAACAAGATTGCAAAGCATTGATTTTAGAACATTACTCTTTTTTGAAACGACCTATTATCCAAATTGAAAAGCATTATTTTATTGGGAATGCAAAAAAAACAATAGAAAGTGCTAAATCTTATTTAGGGACCTTATAATGTCTCAGCGTCAATTAGCATTTATTGCAGCTAGTTTTGTAGCAATATTTTATGCTGTTAATTACAGTATAGCTAAAAATGTAATGCCACATTATATAAAACCTTTTGGTTTTATTTTGTTTAGAGTAACAGGTGCGTGTATTTTATTTTGGATAGTCGGGCTTTTTGCACCCAAAGAAAAAATTGCAAAAAAACATTATCCAAGAGTTTTTTTTGGAGCTTTTTTTGGAATGGCGCTTAATATGTTAGTGTTTTTTTATGGTTTAAATTTGACTACTCCTATAAATGCTTCCGTAATGATGGTTATAGCTCCTGTAATTACATTCCTTTTAGCAGTTGTTTTTTTAAAAGAAAAATTACAGTTAAAGCGTATAATAGGTTTAATTGTTGGTTTTGTAGGGGCTTTAATAATGATTGTTTACGGAAAAGGGAATGCCACTAATGCACCTAATCCATTATTAGGGAATTTTCTTATTTTTATAAATGCAAGTGCCTTTGCCGTATATCTTGTAATAGTTAAAAAGTTAACACAAGAATATAACCCGCTAACGTTTATAAAATGGATGTATACTATAGGTGTAGTTTTGGTAATGCCTTTTGGATTACAGCAAGTTGTAAATATGCCTTTTGAGAGCATTCCATTATGGGGATATGCTAGTATTGGTTACGTAGTAGTATTTGTAACCTTTGGAACGTATATACTTAATATTTTTGCTATAAAAGTTTTAAAGCCAACTACAGTAGCTGTTTTTATTTACTTTCAGCCTTTTTTAGCTTCAATTGTGGCAACTTTTTTAGGAACGGATACAATCGATTTTGTAAAAGTTGTAGCAACAATATTTATTTTTGCAGGGGTATATTTAGTAAGTACCAAACCTAAAGAAACCTAAAAAATCATCTTTTAAGAAACTGTAATATTCTTAGGTTGTATATTTTTTAAACGCATCTCTTTAGGATCAAGTCTAACAAAGTCATCTCCCCTGTTTTTTGTAATTAATTTTTCAAAAATAAAAGTAGAAGGAGGAGTGATTTTTCGTGTTTTCATGTCAATCCAAGTGCCAGTCATAATTCCTCGTGCAAAATTTCCCCCTTTATAATTATAAAAGTCATGTCTTATTTTATAAAATGTGCCATCTTCGCTAGCTCCTATAATTTCATAACTTACATAAATAGGTTTTCCAGGAAAAACTTCTTTAAAATAATGAATTTCTTCTCTTAAGACTACCGGCCCTAAGTTTAATTTTTTTAGATCCTGATAACCGATCCCTTGCATTACCATATATTTCATTCGAGTAGCACTCATAAGATTCATGTAGCCCGAATTAGCTAAGTGTTGATTAGGGTCTAAATCGCTCCAGCGAATTTCCATTTTATTTAAAAACATAATATGTTCAATTAACTTATACTAAACCTAAAATTCATATTAAAACTTCGTTATATGCTATAAACACTAATGTTTTTTAACTTTAGAAAATAACGTTAATACGGTTAAATTAAAAAGTGTTGTTTACAATAGTATTTAATAGAATGTGTAATTTAAGTTAAAGATACTTAATTTTAATATGCGCTCATAGTATGTTATTTAGATTTGAAATATTCTTTAGATAAGAATAGCTTTATTACGGTACCTTGATAAATTCGTAATTCTAAAATTCATAATTCATAATGGGATGATTATCTTTGCCCTTCTTAAAAGTAAACTATGCAATTATCTGAACAAGAACTGATACGTAGAGATAAGCTTAAAATGCTTAGAAAAATGGGGGTTAATCCATATCCAGCAGATTTATTTCCGTTAGATAATACCTCTAAAAGTATTAAAGAGAATTATGAAGAAGGGAAAAAAGTAATTATTGCAGGACGTTTAATGCGCAAGAAAGTACAAGGGAAAGCTTCTTTTGCCGAATTGCAAGATTCGGAAGGGCGTATTCAAGTGTATTTTAATAGGGATGAGATTTGCCCTAATGAGGATAAAGTAAAATATAATGATTTATTCAAAAAACTCTTAGATTTAGGGGATTTTATAGGAATTGAAGGAGAATTATTTACAACGCAAGTAGGAGAAATTACCGTCTTGGTTAAGGATTTTAAGTTGTTAAGTAAAGCATTAAAGCCATTGCCACTTCCTAAAACAGATAGTGAAGGAAATACGTACGATGAATTTAATGATCCCGAATTGCGTTATCGCCAACGTTATGCCGATTTGGTTGTAAACCCGCAGGTAAAAGAAGTATTTGTAAAACGTACCAAGCTTTTTAATGCAATGCGTCAATTTTTTAATGAGCGCAATTATTTTGAAGTAGAAACGCCAGTATTACAACCTATTGCAGGAGGCGCTTCGGCAAGGCCTTTTGTAACTCATCATAACTCTTTGGATATACCATTATACATGCGTATT
Source organism: uncultured Aquimarina sp. (assembly GCA_938011245.1). Taxonomy (GTDB): domain Bacteria; phylum Bacteroidota; class Bacteroidia; order Flavobacteriales; family Flavobacteriaceae; genus Aquimarina. The sequence continues at coordinate 83,231 of CALLUJ010000031.1, forward strand.
GCTAATGAGTTATATTTAAAACGCCTAATAGTTGGTGGTTTTGATGGAGTATATGAATTTTCTAAAAACTTTAGAAATGAAGGGATGGATCGAACCCATAATCCGGAGTTTACAGCGATGGAAATCTATGTAGCATATAAGGATTATAATTGGATGATGGATTTTACAGAGCAACTTTTAGAGCATTGTGCTATTGCTGTAAATGGTACATCTAAAACTACTTTTGGCGAATATGAAGTGGACTTTAAAGCGCCGTATGCAAGAGTAACGATGGCAGATTCTATAAAACATTTTACAGGCTTTGATATAACTGGTAAAGCAGAAGCAGAGTTGTTTGAGGCTGCAAAAGGAATGGGTATAGAGGTAGATAAAACCATGGGAAAAGGAAAGCTTATTGATGAAATTTTTGGAGAAAAATGTGAGGGAAATTATATACAGCCTACTTTTATCACAGACTACCCAAAAGAGATGAGTCCGCTGTGTAAAGAGCATAGAGATAATCCTGAACTAACAGAACGTTTTGAACTGATGGTTTGTGGAAAGGAGATTGCTAATGCATATTCCGAATTGAACGACCCAATAGATCAAAAAGAACGTTTTGAGGCACAATTAAAATTAGCCGAAAGAGGAGATGATGAAGCATCAAATTTTATAGATTATGATTTCTTAAGGGCTTTGGAATATGGTATGCCGCCAACTTCTGGATTAGGAATAGGAATGGATCGATTAATTATGTATTTAACTAATAATCAATCCATACAAGAAGTGCTGTTTTTCCCTCAAATGCGTCCCGAGAAAAAAGCGATAGCTTTAACCGATGAGGAAAAAGCAGTATTAGGCATATTAAAGAAAAATTCTCCTATAACTTTAATAAGTTTAAAGGAACAATCGGGATTAAGCAACAAAAAATGGGATAAAACAATTAAAGGGTTAACTAAGAATAGTGTAGCTAAAGTAATAAAAACAGAGGAAGGCTTGTTTGTAGAATTAGCTTAAAAACGATAACATTTTTTATAAATTAACGTTTGTAAAAAGTATTCTAAATATTTATGGCTACTAAGTTTGAAAAATTTCAGAAAAGGCGATTAATATCGTCCTACTTATCGGTAACATTAAGTATTGGCTTAGTGCTGTTATTGTTAGGATTGCTTGGTCTTTTAATTCTAAATAGCAAAAAAATAACCGACCATTTTAAAGAAAAAATAGCCTTAACAGTATATTTTAAAGATACTTCTAAAAAAGTAGAAATAAATCAATTAACCAAAACTTTAAAATTAAATGCAGCGGTTCGAAAAGTAATTTATATTTCAAAAGAAACAGCAGCAAAGCAACATGCAGAAGCAATAGGAGAAAATTTTATCGAGTTTTTAGGAACTAACCCTTTACAAAATTCATTAGACATTTATTTAAATGCCGATTTTGTAAATCAAGAACAAATAGGCGATTTTGTAGCCACTATTAATTCCAAAAAATTCGTAGAAGAAGTCTCATTTGATAAACCCTTAATTAGTTTATTAAATAATAATATTAAGAAAATTAGTTTTTGGATTTTAATTATTAGTGGAATTTGTACACTTATAGCGGTATTATTAATTAACAACTCTATACGATTAAGTGTTTATGCTAAGCGTTTTACAATTAAAACAATGCAAATGGTAGGAGCAACTAAATCGTTTATTAGAAGACCTTTTATTTGGTTAAACATTAAATTAGGGATTTTAGGTGGCATATTAGCATTGTGCGGAATGGGAGCTGTTTTGTATTATCTAGATAAAACGTTTAAAGAGTTAGGTTTGTTAGAAGATAAATTATTATTAGGAGGTCTTTTTGGAGGAGTCTTTTTATTAGGACTTTTTATAACTTGGATTAGTACTTTTTTTGCAACGCATCGTTTTTTAAGCTTGCAAACCGATGAGTTATATTATTAATATTTAATGTTTAAACGTATATATTTTGGAATTTGTGGACTGTTATTTATAGTGGTGCTGTATGTGGCATTTATTACGTTAAAACCAATCAAAACAGTATATTTAAAAGATGTAAAAGAAGTCCAAGGAACAACAGAAGCAATATACCAAGGTAGTGGAGGAGATATTTATATAAAATTGAAAAATAATCCTCATAAGTTTTATGTTAATAGAGGACTACAAAGTGGATTGCAATTAGCTAAACTACAAAAGTTGTTATATGGTAAAAATATAAATATTTACCATATAAATAGATGGACTCCTTTTACGACAGATAGAGTGTTTCCTCATATTTCAAAAATTACCTTTGGAGATAGTATTATATTTAATGAAATTATAAAGATTGATGACAAAAAATAAAGATTCAGAAAATAATACGAAGCCAGATTTTGTATTTGGAAAGAAAAATTATCAATTTATGCTTATTGGCATTGGTTGTATTGTTTTAGGTTTTTTACTAATGATAGGCGGAGGAAGTGATGATCCTAATGTTTTTAATCCAGAAATATATAATTTTAGAAGAATTAGAGTGGCTCCTACTTTAGTACTTATTGGATTTGGAATTGAGGTGTATGCAATTTTAAGGAGTCCTAACTAATGGATGTTATAGATGGAATTGTACTTGGTGTTATTCAAGGTTTAACGGAATTTCTTCCAGTTTCTTCTAGTGGTCATTTAGAATTAGGTAAGGCTATCCTAGGAGATACTTCAAAAGGGAAAGAATCATTATTATTTACAGTAATACTTCATTTTGCTACGGCGTTAAGCACATTAATTGTATTTCGTAAGGATATTTATGAGATTTTAAAAGGAGTTTTTAAGTTCCAATGGAACGAAGAAATGCGTTTTTTGTTAAAAATTATGTTGTCTACATTGCCAGCAGCTTTTGTAGGTTTGTTTTTTGAGAAAGAGTTAGAGCAATTATTTGGAGGTAAAATACTATTTGTAGGTTTTATGCTAATAGTTACAGCTATACTATTATGGTTTGCAGATAAAGCCAAAAACACAAATAAATCAGTAAGTTTTAGTAATAGTATTGTAATTGGAGTTTCTCAAGCTATTGCAATTTTACCTGGCATTTCTAGAAGTGGTTCTACAATAGCTACTTCGGTGTTATTGGGGAATGATAAATCTAAAGCAGCGCGTTTTTCCTTTTTAATGGTATTGCCTTTAATTTTTGGAAAAATAGGAAAAGAAATTTTAGATGGAGAGATTACTACCGAAATGGAAAGTAATTCAATCTTATTCTTTAGTTTTATTGCAGCTTTAGTAAGTGGTTATTTTGCTTGTAAATGGATGATTTCTTTAGTTAAGAAAAGTAAATTACTCTACTTTTCAATATATTGTTTATTAGTAGGAGTAATTGCAATTGTAGTAGGTTTTTGGAGTTAATAGATAATATGAGTGGCGAAGACTTTTTAACAGGACAAACATTATTAATAGATAAACCTTTAGAGTGGTCTTCGTTTCAGGTAGTAAATAAATTACGTTGGCTTATACGTTCGGAGTGTAAAATCAAAAAAATAAAAGTAGGCCATGCAGGAACTTTAGATCCACTGGCAACAGGTCTATTACTAATATGTACGGGAAAGTTTACTAAAACAATTAACGATTTACAAGGTCAAATTAAAGAGTACACAGGTGCAATTACTTTGGGAGGATCTACCCCGTCTTACGATTTAGAAACAGAAATAAACCAAACGTTTTCAATAAAACATATAACACCAGCGTTAATTCATAAAACAGCGAAACTTTTCTTAGGAGAGATAGATCAGTTTCCTCCTGTTTTTTCGGCGTTAAAAAAAGATGGTAAACGATTATATGAATATGCTAGAGCAGGACAAGAAGTAAGTATTGCATCTAGAAAAATAACAATTTCGGAATTTGAAATTACAGATATTAAATCCAATACTTTAACTTTTAGAGTAGTGTGTAGTAAAGGAACTTATATTCGCTCGTTAGCTCACGATTTTGGAAAAGCTTTAAATTCGGGAGCATATTTATCATCGCTTAGACGTACTAAAATCGGGAATTACTCTGTGGAAAAAGCCATTTCTGTAGAAGAATTTAAAAATCAATTAAAAAAAATATCAAAGTAATAGTTATAGAGCATCTATATTTTTAAATCCGAATAAATAGACGGCTTTTCGAAAAATTAGTGCTACTTTTCTACCTTTGTTTTAAACACAAAAATAATGCGACAAAAAGTTACGCTTAAGATGTTGGCTCAAGAGTTAGGACTTTCTATATCTACGGTTTCTAAATCGTTAAAAAATGATCCAGAAATAAGTCAGATAACAATAGATAAGGTGAAAAAATTAGCCAAAGAGCGAAGTTATAAACCCAATGCGCTGGCTGTAAGTTTAAAGAGTAATAAAACACGAAGTATAGGTGTAGTTATTCCCGATATTTTAAATAATTTTTTTGCAAAAGTTCTTCAAGGAATTGAAATAGAAGCTTCAAAAAATAATTATAAAATAATTACCTCTATTACCAACGAATCTTTTGAAAAAGAAAAAGAGTATTTAGATATGCTTTCCTATAATGGAGTAGATGGCTTTATTTTGGCAGTAGCCCAAGAAACACAAACTAAAGGTGAGTTTGAACATTTCGAAGAAATTTTAAAAGATGATATTCCAGTTGTAATGTTTGATCGTGTTGCAGAAGAAGTATATTGCGATAAAGTTATTGTAGATGATAAAAAGGGGGCAGGGCGTGCAGTTGATAAATTAATTAACTCTGGTTGTAAGCGAATAGGAGTAGTATCTACAATACAAAAGCTAAGCGTAGGAAAAGAGCGTTTAGAAGGTGTAGAAAAGCGTATTACAAGTTATGAAACAACAACTAAGTTATTAAAACTTAAAAAAACGAAAGATTACGAGCAACAGATAGCTCAGTTTATTGAAGAGAATAATTTTGACGGAATTATTGGATTAGACGAAACTGCAGCAGTAAGTTCTGTAAATGCAGCTAATGTTTTAGGTAAAAAAGTACCCGATGAACTTTCCGTAGTTGGGTTTACAGATGGAATTTTGTCTAAGCATTCATATCCAAAATTAACTACAGTAAGTCAGCATGCTAAGCGTATGGGGAGTACAGCAGCTAAAATTTTAATTGATAAATTAGAACTAAGAGCAGAGCGTTACTTGCCAGAAACTAAAGTAATTAAGACTAGCATAATCGAAAGAGGAACAACTAAAAACTAAATAAAAGCTTATTAAATCGATTAAAAACATATTTCCTATATTAAAAATTATAGAGGAATATTCTATTCGATTATTAAAAAAAGATGCCTTAGCAGGAATTACAGTAGGTATAGTTTTAATACCACAAGCAATAGCCTATGCTTACTTAGCAGGATTGCCACCAATATATGGGTTATATTCTTCTTTAATTCCTTTACTAGTGTATGGGGTGTTTGGAACATCAAGGCATTTAAGTATTGGTCCTGTAGCTATAACATCTATTTTAATAAGCACAGGAGTTAGTCAGTTTGCTACACCTTTTACAGATTATTTTGTGGAATTGGTATTATTATTAGGCTTATTAATAGGTTTACTTCAGTTAGTTTTAGGGTTTCTTAAAATAGGGTTTTTAGTAAATACTATTTCACAACCTGTTATTTCAGGATTAATTTCGGCGGCAGCTATAATTATTATTGTTTCCCAGCTAAAAAGCGGTTTTGGTATTCAGATTCCTAATTTAGATTCAGTATTTCAATCTTTTACCTATTTTATATCTCATATACTAGAGAGTAATTTGCTTACAACAATAATTACTTTTATTTCTGTTGGGGTATTATTGTTTTTTAAAAAAATGAAATCTAACTTTCCAATGGCAGTAGTACTTATAGCTATATTTACAGCAAGCAGCTATTGGTTTGACTTTAAGAGTCAAGGAATTTCTATTATTGGGGATATCCCTAAAGGTTTGCCAAGTTTTTATTTTCCTAAATATAATTGGCAAGTTATAAAACAATTAATGCCTACGGTATTTACATTAACCATTATTGGATATATAGGTAGTATTGGGATTGCTAAATCTTTCCAAATGAAATATAGAAATTATGAGGTTAATGCTAATAAGGAATTTATAGCATTAGGTTTGGCAAAAATTATGGGAACCTTTTTTCAAGGAAACTTAGCTTCTGGAAGTTATAGTAGGTCGGCAATAAATGATGAAGCTGGAGCAAAAACCAATATAGCTGCTTTTTTTACGGCATTTTTAATACTACTTACATTGTTGTTTTTAACTCCGTTACTATATTATTTACCTAAAGCAGTCTTAGCTTCTATAATTTTAGTATCGGTGTTAAGTTTAATAAAAATTAAAGAAGCAATTACCTATGCAAAGATAAAGTGGGACGACTTTTTAATTATGGTTACTACTTTTGTAATTTCGTTGTCAATTAATATTGAAACAGGAATTTTAATAGGGGTTTTACTGTCGTTTGTGCTATTGCAGTATAGAAGTGCAACCCCACACGTTGCAGAATTAGTTAAAATTGAAGGAACAGAATATTACAGAAATATAAATAGATTTCCAGAAGGAATTCAACATCAAAATTATGCTATTATTCGTTTTGACGACCAGTTGTATTTTGGGAATGCATCTTATTTTAAAGAATCGGTGTATAAGGTTTTACACCAACGAAAGTTATTACCTCAGTTCGTAATTCTGCATGCAACTAATATTCATTCTATAGATAGTACTGGATTGTATTATTTAGAAGGCCTAAATAAAGAACTAGAAGAGAATGGGATTGAACTTCTTTTCTCAGCAACTATTGGTCCTGTTAGAGATATTTTAGCACGTTCTAAAGCTATTGATGCCATGAGTGATAAGAAACAGTTTATGAGTATTAAAGATGCTATTGCCTATACAGAAAAAGAGCAATGCCAGCAAGGGAAAAGTCCTCTCTCATTACAATATAACAAGGCTAAAGGTTTTTTTAGAAAATGGTTGAAGAATTAAATTCAAAAAATCAATAGCGTCCTAAACGTTTAAAAAAAGAGAATGGTGTTTTTTCTCAAATCGTTAGATTTGAGTTGCACAAAAAACCAAACCATTCTCAGGATGAAATTTACATTATTTTCACAGATAATAACCAAATTAGACCGTT
>CALLUJ010000032.1 GCA_938011245.1 uncultured Aquimarina sp.
AATCGCTTCGATGATTTGTAATTATCAACCTTAGTTTTGTAAACCTTTAGTTCTTCTAGTGATTCTAATATTGGTGTATTTAATACTTTTCCCATATAGCTCAAAGATAATGAAATCATATTATATCCGAAATGGTATAATATCTCTAAAAATGAATTTTTTAGATTAATAACAACCAAAAAAGAAAATCCAAGATTTGAATCTAACAAACCTTGGATTTTTATAAAAATATTTTCTAAAAAAAGAATTAACCTCTTTTCTCCTTAATACGTGCTTTTTTACCTGTAAGTTCTCTAAAGTAAAAAATACGAGCTCTACGTACTTTACCTCTTTTGTTTATTTCAATTTTTTGAATAGCAGGCAAATTAACAGGAAAAATACGTTCTACTCCAATAGTCCCAGACATTTTACGAATTGTAAAAGTTTCAGAAGCTCCAGAACCTCTTCTTTGAAGTACTACACCTCTAAAAAACTGAGTACGAGATTTTTCGCCTTCTTTAATTTCGTAATATACAGTAATTGTATCTCCTGCAGAAAATTCAGGTAATTCATTTTTTGTAACAAATTCTTCCTGAACAAATTTAATTAAGTTTTCCATTTCGGATGTTTATAATAAAAATAGAATTAAAGCAACATTCACGATTATCGTCAGAGGTTGAATTAACAGCTTGCAAAAATAATGTTTTTTTATTGTATTGAATAATTATTTTTGTTTTTATGTGTTCTTAATTAAGAAATAAGGTTATATTATTTAGGATTCAACACTACAAAAGGAATAATCATCTCTTCCATGGAAACTCCCCCATGTTGATAAGTATCTTTATAATAACCAACATAATGATTATAATTATTAGGGTAAGCAAAAAAGTAATCGTCTTTAGCAAATATAAAAGAACTACTCATATTAATTGCTGGTAAATGAATGGACTTAGGATTTTTAAAAGAAACTACTTCTTTGTCGTGATAAGTTAAACTTTTTCCAGTTTTATAGCGTAAGTTTAAGCTTGTGTTTTTGTCTCCAATAACCTTTGACGGTTTTTTAACATTAATAGTGCCATGATCTGTGGTTATTATTAATTTAAAACCTAACTCTTGCGCCTTTTGTATAATATCGTATAAAGGAGAATTCTTAAACCAACTTAGTGTAAGAGAACGGTAAGCTTTATCATTTGAAGCTAAATCTTTAATAACTTCCATCTCTGTTTTAGAATGCGAAAGCATATCCACAAAATTATATACCACTACAGTCAAGTCGTTATTTTTACAACCTTTAAAATTATCGGCTAAAGTACGTCCCGATTTTTCAGAAGTTATTTTGTAATATTCGTGTTTAATTTTTAGGTTTAAACGCTCTATTTGAGCGGTCAAAAAGTTGTTTTCATATAAATTTTTTCCACCATCGTCAGTATCGTTAAGCCACCAATTAGGGTACTTTTTTTCCATTTGTAAAGGCATTAATCCAGAAAAAATAGCATTTCTAGCATATTGTGTAGCTGTAGGTAAAATACTGTAATAAGGTATTTCTTTTTTTACTTTAAAATTCTTATTTACAATTGGTTCAATGGTTTTCCATTGGTCATATCTAAGGTTATCTACAACAACTAATAAAGTAGGCTGGTCGGGACTTAGTTCTGGTACTACAGCCTCTTTAAACAAACGATGAGATAAAAGAGGTTCTTCAGGAACACCATCAAACCAATCTTCATAGTTGTTATTAATGAATTTGCAAAATTGAGTATTAGCCTCGTTTTTTTGAGTTTCAAGAATTTCAAACATACTAGAATCCTCAATTTCTTCTAATTGTAATTCCCAGTACATTAGTCGCCTGTACATTTCGGCCCAACCATCATAGGAATTTACCATAGCCATATCCATAGCTATTTTTCTAAATTCTTGTTGGTAATTAGAAGTGGTTTTTTCGGAAATTAATCTAGAATGATCTAAATTCTTTTTTAAACTTAGTAATATTTGATTAGGGTTTACAGGTTTAATTAAGAAGTCGGCAATTTTACTACCAATTGCTTCTTCCATAATATACTCCTCTTCGCTTTTGGTAATCATTACCACAGGTAAATTAGCTTGTCTTTCTTTAAGTTCGGCAAGAGTATCGATACCTGTTAATCCAGGCATATTTTCATCTAAAAAAACAATATCAAATTTGGTTTTGTCTATAAGGTCTAAAGCCTCTGTACCACTTTGACATTTGGTAACAGAGTACTTTTTTTTCTCAAGAAATAAGATATGAGGCTTTAATAGATCAATTTCATCATCAATCCATAATATTTGTATGTTATTCATAGAATTTTTTATTAAAATAATCGATTTGTAGCGTCGAACTTAATATGCTACTAATATCGGATAATGTATATTTGTTTTAATCTTAAAAGTATTATTTTTTGAAGAAAAGGAACAAACTTAAAATAATAAACGACCCCATTTATGGGTTTATTACAATTCCTAACGAATTCATTTTCGATTTAATTGAGCATAAGTATTTTCAACGTTTACGAAGAATTACCCAGATGGGGCTTTCGCACATGGTATATCCAGGGGCACATCATACTCGGTTCCACCATGCTATTGGTTGTATGCATTTAATGCAGCAAGCCATACGAGTGCTTAGATTTAAAGGGATTACTATTTCTAATGATGAAGAGACAGCCGTTCTAGCAGCTATTTTATTACACGATATTGGGCATGGACCTTTTTCCCATGCTATGGAACATTCTATAGTACATGGTATTAGTCATGAAGATATATCTTTAAGCTTCATGGAAGTACTAAATAATGATTTTTCAGGAAAATTGAGTTTAGCGATTCAAATTTTCAAAGGAGAATATCCTCGGAAATTTTTACATCAATTAGTTTCAGGACAATTAGATATGGACCGTTTAGATTATTTAAAGCGGGATAGCTTTTACACAGGAGTAGCCGAAGGTAACGTAAATAGTGAACGTTTAATTACTATGCTAAGTGTTATAAATGACGAATTAGTAGTAGAAGAAAAAGGTATTTATTCCGTAGAAAAATTTTTACTATCTCGACGTTTAATGTACTGGCAAGTATATTTACATAAAACTAGTTTAGTAGCAGAAAATGTGCTGATTCGTATATTAAGGCGAGCCAATTATTTAGTAGGAAAAGGACATACTTTACCAGCTAGCACAGTATTAAATTTCTTTTTAACAAATAAAATAGACAAACAATCTTTTACTAAAGAGGTGCTTAATCAATTTTCTAAACTAGATGATTACGATTTAATTTCAGCTATTAAAGAGTGGATTAGCTATGACGACAAAGTGTTAAGTATTTTGTCTACGATGCTTATAAATAGGGATTTGTTAAAAATTGAAATAGGAATGGAAGCTTATACATTAACTGCTTTAAATACACAATTAAAAAGGGTTATAAAGAGTGAAGAACTAACAGAAGAAGAAGCCTCCTATTTTGTGTTTTCAGATTCTATTTCTAACCAAGCATACAATGCAGAAAAGCAACGTATTAAATTATTACTAAAAAACGGAAAAACTTCAGATATTCTAAAAGAAAGTGACCAGTATAATTTAGAAGCTCTTTCGAAAAAAGTAACTAAATATTTTATGTGTTACCCCAAACACGAATTTGGATGTTAAAAGTATTAATTAAATATTACGAATAATGACTTTATTGTTTATCCCTTTTAAACAGGATATTATTGGAATTAAAAAACCAGACAAATTTACATATCCTTTTAATTACTTACCGCATCAATTAACCGTTATTGCATCGCAACAATTACAAGACTACTTAGAAAACCAAACCCAATGGATTCACAATTTTGGGTTTAATTCAGAAAAATCTAATACAGCTACCGGAAAAATGTTTGGCGTATTAGTTTGCGAAAATATTAAAGGAGAGTTAGGTCAACTGTGGGCATTCTCAGGAAAATTAGCTAATAAAAATGAGTGGTCCTATTTTGTTCCTACAGTATTTGATATGCTTACGCAAGAAGGCTTCTATAAAAAAGGGGAAACTCTTTTAAATAAATATAACACAAAAATAAAACAACTTTTAAATAATAGTCAATATCAATCTTTACTACAAAAAAAGAAAGCAATAATAGAAGAGTCTCAACATGCTATTTTAAATCAAAAAGAACGTATAAAAGAACTTAAAAGAACACGTAAACTAAAACGAAAAGAAGTTCTAAAAGAAGCCTTGTCTAAAGAAATAACGAATGAATTACTTTTTGAATTTAATGAAGAGAGTAAAAAAGAGAATATCATTCTAAAAAAAATGAAGAAATATTGGCAGCAAAAATTGGAAGCTAATAGTAATGAATTGGTTATTTATGAAAATAAAATTAACAGCTTAAAACAAATTAGGAAACAGAAATCGGCAGCTTTGCAACAACAACTTTTTAAGGAATATGCTTTTTTAAATATTAAAGGAGAAAATAAAAGTATTGACGAAATATTTGATAGTACTCCACCAGCAGGAGCAGGGGAGTGTTGTGCTCCAAAATTATTACATTATGCTTTTTTACATAAGTTGAAACCAATTGCTATGGCAGAATTTTGGTGGGGAAAGTCTCCAAGTTCAAAAATACGTAAGCATAAGTACTTTTACCCTTCTTGTAGGAGTAAATGTGAACCTATATTAATGAAACATATGCTAAAGGGGTTAAAAGTTGCTCCAAATCCTTTAGAAATAGATAAGACCGATACCAAAGAAATTGAAATTGTATATGACGACCGTTGGATTAGTGTAATAAATAAACCACATAATTTGCTATCGGTACCAGGTAAACGAATAAAAGATAGTGTGTACACTCGCATAAAAAAACTATATCCAAAAGCATCAGGTCCCTTACTAGTACATCGATTAGATAGAGCAACTTCGGGCTTGTTAGTAATAGCTAAAGATTTAGAAACGTATATTGATTTACAAAAACAGTTTACGAATCGTAGTGTTAAAAAAAGATACATGGCGTGGCTAAATGGAGTAGTGGACACCCCAAAAGGAGTAATAGACTTACCTTTAAGGGTGGATTTAGATAATCGACCGCAGCAATTAGTATGTTATGAGTATGGGAAAAAAGCTATAACCCAATATGAGGTGCTTGAAGTTAATAACCAAAAAACTAAAGTGTATTTTTATCCCATAACTGGAAGAACACATCAATTACGAATACATAGTTCGCATCCAAAAGGATTGAACATTCCTATAGTGGGAGATGATTTATATGGAATTCCATCAGACAGATTAGAATTATATGCCGAGTGGATTCAATTTAAACACCCAAAAAATAAAAAAACAATTAATTTTAGTATAAACTCTTGATAAGGCTATCAGTTTTTTTAGCTAAATAATAGCCTTAGCTTTTCTATTAGCTTTAATTTCAGAAACGTTAAACGATTTAAAGTTTTGTAGGTATTCTTCAATAGTTGTTCCAAAAGCATCTGCAAAAGCTTCTTTACCATAACTGCGTAAAAATTTTTTCACGGAACCAGGTCCAACTAAATGTGCAGCAGCTAAAATACCAGATTCAGTAATTAAAATTCCTTTAATGTATTTCCCGGAAAATTGTTTAATATCTTTTCTAAGAATCCATTTATTTCGAGATAGATTGGCAATAAAAGCACGTTCTTGTAATGCAGGAGTGTTTAAAAAGCAAGAAGTGTCTTTTACTCCAACCATTTCTAGAGTGCTTTTCCCAAATTGATACTTACCTAAGTAACCATAGGTATTTACAATAGAATATCTTCCTTGAGATTCTTTAAAAGCTAAAGCTTCCTTAAATCCATAAACATCTTTTTCAAGAAAAACTGAAACCTGTAATACTTCAGGAGTATTAATTTCTTTTAGACTTGGGTAAATATGATTTGATGCTACAAAATGAGAATCATATTTTTTAGATTTTGCGGTAGGAGTGTAATTATTTGCTGTCCATTGAGCAAATAATCCAACTACTAACGGCAAAGCCGATACACGCATTACATTTTTGGGGAATACCAAATAAGGGTTACTTTCTGTTTTGCGATGCAAAGCTACTGCAGAATGCAGAAAAAAAAACAATTTTATTAGAACTTTTATGTGAAGTCTATAAAAAAACCGATGAAATAACCTTTATTTTAAATAAATCCTTAATTTTTTTAAATATTCACAATACAATCATCGATAATTTGTTGATTCTTATTTTATATTAGAGGCTACCTTTAGGTAACTTTCTTCAATTAGTGAAATACAGGCTTTCATTAAACTCTTTTTTATGCTTATTTTTCTATATTAAATTACAGTAATTTGATAATCAAGTTGTTAAAAACAAATTAACTTATTAAGTTAGCCTACAAAAACATTTTTATGCTAATAAAGGTCTACGGAAGTGCCGTTTTTGGAGTAGAAGCAACAACGATAGTAGTAGAGGTTAATATAGATAAAGGAATTGGATATCATTTAGTAGGCTTGCCCGATAATGCTATAAGAGAAAGTAGTTATCGTATTGCAGCAGCGTTAAAAAATGTAGGCTATAAATTCCCAGGAAAAAAAATTACAATTAATATGGCTCCTGCCGATCTTCGTAAAGAAGGAGCAGCCTACGATTTAACTATTGCTTTAGGAATATTATCGGCGAGTAGTCAAATACAATCCGCAACTATAGGGAAGTACATTATAATGGGAGAATTATCATTAGATGGAAGTTTACAGCCTATACATGGAGTTTTACCTATTGCAATAAAGGCTAGGGAAGAAGGCTTTAAAGGTTTCATTTTACCTAAACAAAATGCTAAAGAAGCTGCTATAGTTGATAATTTAGAAGTATATGGTATAGAGCATATAAGTGAGGTTATCGATTTTTTTGATAAAGAAAAACCTATAGAACAGACTATAGTAGATACTAGGCAAGAGTTTGAAAAAGCCTATACTAATACCGATTTTGATTTTGAAGATGTAAAGGGTCAGGAAAGTATAAAGCGATGTATGGAAATTGCAGCAGCAGGAGGGCATAATATTATTTTAGTGGGACCTCCTGGTTCTGGAAAAACAATGTTAGCAAAGCGTCTACCAAGTATTTTACCTCCCATGACACTCCATGAAGCATTAGAAACAACTAAAATACATAGTGTTTCTGGAAGATTAAAAGAAGAAATCGGATTGCTTTCGATAAGACCATTTCGAAGTCCCCATCATACCATTTCTAATGTTGCATTAGTAGGAGGAGGTACTTATCCGCAACCAGGAGAAATATCTTTAGCACATAATGGCGTATTGTTTTTAGATGAATTACCCGAATTTCAACGCACAGTCTTAGAAGTAATGCGCCAGCCTTTAGAAGATAGAGAAGTTACCATTTCTAGAGCAAAATTTACCATAACCTATCCTTCTAGTTTTATGTTGGTAGCAAGTATGAACCCTAGTCCGGGAGGTTATTTTAATGATCCAGATACTCCTGTAATGTCTTCTCCGTCAGAAATGCAACGTTATTTAGGAAAAATATCGGGACCATTGTTAGATAGAATTGATATTCATATAGAAGTTACTCCCGTACCCTTTGAAAAATTAAGTGAAGAGCGAAAAGGAGAGTCCAGTAAAATAGTTAGGGATCGTGTTATTAAAGCCCGTGAAATTCAAACTAAACGCTTTGTTAATTACGATAATGTGCACTATAATGCACAAATGAATGTTAAACAAATACGAACGTATTGTAAGCTTTCTCCAAGGTCTTTGGAATTGCTTAAAAAGGCTATGGAACGCCTTAATCTTTCTGCTAGAGCCTACGATAGAATATTAAAAGTATCGCGCAGTATTGCCGATTTAGAAAATTCCGAAGCTATAAAAGATTATCATATTATGGAAGCCATTCAATATAGAAGTCTTGATAGAGAAGGTTGGTTAGGGTAAAACATTTTTGTTAAGAAGTTATAGTACACTTATAAAATAAAATATTTTAAGTATCTATATTTAAGTAAACTAAAATTTAAAAAACGGTTATAGTTTAATTTTTTTAAGGGTCAAGTTTATTTAGATCCTAACAGGGACACCTTCTTGTTTAAGTTTAATTTTTAATTCGGGAATTCCTATTTCTTTAAAATGAAAAACACTAGCAGCAAGTGCAGCATCAGAGTTTCCTTTTTTGAAAGTATCCACAAAATGTTCTATAGTTCCAGCTCCTCCAGAAGCTATAATTGGAATATTTAACTCGTTACTAAGTTTAGCTAAAGCCGTATTAGCAAAGCCATCTTTAGTTCCATCATTATCCATAGAGGTAAATAATATTTCTCCAGCTCCACGCAATTCAACTTCTTTAGCCCAATTAAATAAATTAAGCGCTGTAGGCACTTTTCCTCCTACTAAATGGACAATCCATTCATTATTAATTTGTTTAGCATCTATGGCAACAGTAATGCATTGACTTCCGAATTTAGAAGATAATTCATTAATAAGATTTGGATTTTTAACTGCGGAAGAGTTTATAGATACTTTATCTGCTCCATTTTGTAACAGAATATCAACATCTTCCACAGAAGATATCCCGCCACCTACAGTAAATGGAATATTAACTTTTGCGGCAACGTTACGTACTAAGTTGGCTAATGTTTTTCTGCGTTCTTCGGTTGCAGATATATCTAAAAACACTAACTCATCGGCACCTGTTTTAGCATAAATGGCAGCAAGTTCTACAGGATCTCCTGCATCGCGTAAATCTACAAAATTCACGCCCTTTACAGTACGGCCGTTTTTTATATCCAAACAGGGTATAATTCTTTTTGTTAACATATTACGTAGTATCGTATTAGTTTTTTAGTCTAAAGATGTTTTACTTTTTATTTTCTATAATAAAGTCTTCTAGTTGCTTCATAGAAATGCGATTTTCATATATTGCTTTACCAATAATAGTCCCTTCACAACCTAACTTGGAAAGCTTTGGTAATTCATCAAAAGTTGATATTCCTCCAGAAGCAATTAATTTAATATTTGGAATTTCCGAAAGCATTTTTTCATACAAATTAAAAGACGGGCCTTGTAACATTCCGTCTTTACTAATATCGGTACAAATTACATAGGAAACACCTTCTTTTTGATAGTTTTTTACAAACGGAACTAACTCTTGATCGCTTTCTTCTAACCATCCATTTACAGCTATTTTTTCGTTATTAGCATCGGCACCTAAAATAATTTTTTCGGTACCAAATTTAGATAACCAATTTTTAAAGGTGTTAGTATTTTTTACCGCTATACTACCTCCTGTAATTTGGTTAGCTCCACATTCAAAAGCAATACGCAAATCGTTATCGGTTTTTAAGCCTCCTCCAAAGTCTATTTTTAAGTTAGTTTTAGAAGCAATATTTTCAAGTATTTTGTGATTTACAATATGTTTAGACTTGGCACCGTCTAAATCCACTAAATGTAAATACTCAACTCCATGTGCTTCAAATTGTTTAGCAACTTCTAAAGGGCTTTCGTTATATATCTTTTTGGTATTATAATCCCCTTTGGAAAGGCGAACACATTTACCGTCTATAATATCTATGGCTGGTATTATTCTCATGTTTTAGATAATCGATTAAGAGATTTAGGATTAAGAGGCTTTCTCTTTTTTATTCCCTCGATTCTTATAAATTCAAAAAATTATTTAATATCTGTTCTCCAATTTTACTGCTTTTTTCAGGATGAAATTGAGTTCCATAAAAGTTGTTTTTTTGTAAAGCAGTACTATATTTTATCTCATAATTTGTAGTGCAAACGGTCTCCTTACACAAAGGTGCATAAAAACTATGTACTAAATAGATATAACTTTTTTCTAGTACTTGATTAAATAATTTCGATTTAAAGTTTTCTATTTGGTTCCATCCAATTTGTGGTACTTTTACCTTATTAGAAAAACGAACAACATTTACATTAAAAACACCTAAACCTTTTGTTTTACCTTCTTCTGTAGAATTGCACATTAATTGCATCCCTAAGCAAATTCCTAAAACAGGTTGTGTAAGTAAGGGTATTAGAGTGTCTAAACCGCTTTCTTTAAGTTTTTTCATAGCGCTACTGGCTTCGCCTACACCAGGAAAAATTACTTTATCGGCAGCCTTTATTTCTTCAATAGAATTACTTAAAACAGCTTGATAGCCCAACCGCTCAATAGCAAATTTGATACTTTGAATATTTCCCGCTCCGTAATTTATAATAACTATTTTCATTTTGTTAGCTAGTAACTTGTGAGTTCTTAAAAAAAACCGATTAATACAATTAAATAAAGCGCAAAAATAACAATACCGAATACTAACTGAAAATTTGTACTAGTAATTCTCTTAAAATATCTTCTTGTCCAAATTGGCTAGAGCCTACTCCTTTGCTTTTTATATCGGAAATTCTAATTTTCTCTATAATATAACTTATTTTTTTCATTGGATAATTACGAGCGGCTGTAACATAATCTTTAATAAAAAAACGATTTATTTTTAATTTTGAAGCCACATTATTTTCTGATTTATCTACAAGACCATGATATTGCATTATTTTAGAAAAGAAACTGAATAATAACGAAATGGTAACTACTAGGGGTTTTTCTTTAGGGTTTTCTAAAAAATAATTAGCAATTCTATAAGCTTTTAATTGATTTTTAGTTCCAATAGCATCATTTAGTTCAAATACATTAAAATCTTTACTAATACCTATATTAACTTCAATATCTTTTGGAGTAATTGTGGTTCCTTTAGGAATAATTATTTGTAATTTTTCTAATTCCTTATTAATTTTAGATAAATCTGTTCCCAAGAATTCGGTAAGCATAAGGTTAGCTTTCGGATTAATTGATAGACCTTTGTTTCTTAAAACACTTGTTATAAAATCTCCTATTTGGTTTTCATATAACTTTTTACTTTCAAAAAGAATACCTGTCTTTTGTATTAATTTACTTATTTTTTTCCTTTTATCTATTTTTTTATATTTACTACAAAACACTAAAATGGTTGTTGGTTGAGGATTAGAAAAATAGCCTTCTAATTTATCTAATTCTTTACCTAAGCCTTGTGCTTCTTTTACAATAATAACTTGATATTCGGACATCATAGGAAACCGTTTAGCAGCATCTATAATCTCGTTAGCTTTAGTTTCTTTACCATAAAGTATAGTTTGGTTAAAATCTTTCTCGTGCTCTGCAAGTACCGTGTTTTGGATAAAATTTGAAATTACATCAATAAAATAAGGCTCTTCTCCTCCTAAAAAATATACAGGGTGGTATTTTTTGGATTTTATATCTTTTAGAATGCTTTTAGCTTCGTTCATTTTTTATTGTAATGAAGTATGTATATTTACAGTAACTATAGTTTTATAAAATGCAACAGCTCGCATTTCCATCGTATAATTTCAGAGTCAAAAATAACGAAAATAAGAAGTTTATTTTTGATATTATTCGCAAAAAGTTTGTGATATTAAATCCTGAAGAATGGGTAAGACAACACGTTATTCATTTTTTAATTAATGAAAAAAAACACCCAAAAAGCTTAATTAATGTAGAAAAAGAGTTAATTGTTAATGGCACAAAAAAGCGTTACGATATTGTAACTTACCGTCCCAATGGTAGCATTTACTTAATGGTAGAGTGTAAGTCTCCAAAAATAAAAATTACTCAGCATGTTTTTGATCAAATAGCGAGGTATAATTTAGCTTTAAATGCTTCAAATTTAATGGTAACTAATGGGTTGAATCATTATTATTGTCAAATTAACTATAATCATAAAAGTTATTTTTTCTTAGAAGAATTAGAAACGTACTCTAAATAATATATCCTAATACTTAATGAATTATTCTTCAAAAGATCTTGCTATTGTTATTCTGAATTGGAACGGGAAAGCGCTATTAGAGCAGTTTTTGCCTTCTGTAATTACCAATAGCGATAAGGCTTCTATTTATGTAATAGACAATGCTTCTTCCGATAATTCTGTGTATTGGTTAGAAAGCCAATATCCTATGATTTCGATTATAAAGTTAACTACTAATTTAGGATACGCTGGTGGTTATCAAAAAGGATTAGTGCAAATAGAAAAGCCTTTTTATTGTCTTTTAAATAGCGATGTAAAAGTAACAAAAGGATGGCTTTTTCCTATTTTAAAATTATTTAATAATAATCAAATTAGTGCAATACAACCCAAAATATTAGATTTTAAAAACCCAGAATATTTTGAGTATGCTGGTGCTGCTGGTGGATTATTAGACCATTTAGGATACCCTTATTGTAGAGGTCGTGTTTTTGACACTATTGAAAAAGATTTAGGACAGTATAATGATATTTCAGAAATATTTTGGGCTTCGGGGGCTTGTTTTTTTGTGAGGCGAGACCATTATTGGGAAGTTGGTGGTTTAGATAGCGATTATTTTGCACACCAAGAAGAAATAGATTTATGTTGGCGTCTAAAAAATAGAGATAAAAAAATATTCTACTGTGGTATATCAACGGTATATCATGTTGGCGGTGCTTCATTAGCATATGTAAATCCACAAAAAACCTTTTTAAATTTTAGAAATTCATTGTTTTCTATATTAAAAAATAAAAAAGGAGTAAATGCATATGTAGCTCTCTTTGTAAGGATGTTGTTAGATGGTATTGCTGGGATTCAATTTCTATTGAAGGGAGAATGGAAACATTTTATAGCTATTTTGAAAGCTCATTTTAGCTTTTATAGATATTTTTTTAAACTGTTAGACAAAAGAAGCAGAATAACTCGTGGTAATATTAATTATAATACAAAAAGTGTTCTTTGGGATTATTTTATAAAAAATAAGTTAAATTAAATTTTTTTACTAAATTAGAAGGATTGCATAAATTATTTATGAGTTCTACACTTAGAATCTGCTTTATATTTTTCTAAAAAACAGATTTGTAACTATCATTCTTTTGGACTATCCAATAAATTTGATATAAATTTCTAAACCATTTTTTATATTTTTTCAATCTAATTTCTAATTCTTTTTCTGTAGGTATTTTATAGTTTAAAGAAGCATGCAATCTAATTGTTTCGATGATTTGTAATTATCAACTTTGGTTTTGTAAACCTTTAGTTATTCTAGTGATTCTAATATTGGTGTATTTAATACTTTCCCATATAACCTAAAGATAATGAAAATCATATTATATCAGAAATACATAACTTCATAAGGTGAAATGTTTATTAAATTTTAATTAATAAAAGGTTTTTATAAAAAATAAAAGCAATCTTAAAATTAATTAAGATTGCTTTTAATACCTAAAAGAAATGTATTTAAATAAAGAATTACTGCTTTATAAATTTTAAAGCTCTTCCACTTATTCCTGTAGCATCTATAGTTTTTATGAAATATAGTCCAGAAGGAATCGAAGAAACATCAATGGCTTGATTTTTTGCATCTTCTTTTACAAATACAGACTTTATTTCTACTCCATTAACACTATAAATACTAATAGTATTATCTTTTAAACTAGTCCTGTTTACAAGAGTTATAGTTTCGGTAGCTGGATTTGGAAAAACATAAAAAGGAAGTGCTTTTTCATTGTCATTATCTAGATCAAGAATAAAAGTAGGATTAGATAAAGTACCATCTCCAACATTTACAATTAGTGAATCGGTATCTATTCCGCCTCTTCCGTCGGTAACTACTAGTGTTACAGTGTACTCTCCCGGGTTAAAATAAGTGTAAGGAGATACTTCGTTAAGCTTAAATCCTGTATTTCCGTTACCGTATTCAATCCTATAATTAAGTTGATCGCCATCGACATCGGTACTCCCCGAAGCATCGAAAGAAACAATTAAAGGGGTTGGTCCAGAAGGTGGAGTAACCTTTAAATTAGCAATTGGCGGAGTGTTAATAGTAGGAGCAGCATCCTCTTTACAAATAGGAGCAGTATCGGATGTACTAAAATAAATGGTAAATCCTTTATCAATAGACACTAAAGCAAAGTTCCCATTATCTGTCGTTGCAAAATAAGTACCATCAAACTTATCAATTCTAGAATTAGTAATTGTAATTTGAGGTTTTGGTGCATTAAAATTTTGTTCAGAAATAGGACCTAAATCTACATAATGACTAGGGTTTCCGTCATTAGTATTCATTGCTATTTGGAAGAGTCCATTATTGGCCAAACTCCAATTAATTGTAAAATTTCTAACATTATCTAAATTTGGACCATTGTCGCCCAAAACATAAATATATTCAAAGGTAGTATTTATAGAAGTTAAAGCACTTTCTTTTGGAGTATCAAGAGGGCAAAGGGCTTCTTCACAATTTGGTTTTTTTGTTAAGTCAATTATTTGTACACTACTACTCGTAAACGTATTATCGCTAACTGTTAATGTAACAGAAGGATTATTAATATTATTAAAAGTATGAGAAACCTCTACTCCTGTAGCAGTTGTTCCGTCTCCAAAATCCCAAGTATAGGTTAAAGGACTCTCATTAGGATCATTAGAATCAGAAGCATCAAAACTTACTTCGTTACCACCACATTGACCATTATCTGCTATAAATTCAGCAATTGGAGGTAAGTTTACGCTTGAAGCATTTCCAAAATCTATATCGCTAGTAGAGTAAAAAGCTTCAGGAGTAAGCGAGCGTTGCCAAACACTAAAAAGAATATGTTTACCTGTTCTTTGTGGAAGAGTAACATTTATATCATCGGTTGTAGCAGCAGGTCTTGGACTTGTTCTAACAAGGCGTTCAAGACTATCCCAAGTAAGAGGTTGGTCTGGAGTCCAGTCTGCTTTTGTAATATATACATCGTAATATAAGGTTTGATGTGGTGCAGAGTTAGTCCAAGTAACCGTAAAGGGTCCAGAGGAAACTTTTGTAGCTACCCAGTCGTTTCTTACTTGATCTAAACCTCCGTATTTGTCGGGTCTACCTGCACTAGCTAAATTTCCATCAGGTAAAATAGCACGATGATTTCCTCCTGCGTCCATTCGAGCAACTTCACTCCAATCATAAAAAGCTTGTGTTCCATAACCTCTAATAGCATCTTCACACGCTGAAGAATCTGGGCTTTCAGGGTTTTCTTGAAAACAAATCCAAACACGACTAGGAGGGTTCGTTACAGTACCATGTGATAATGCTGTGTGTATTGACGCAACGAGTAGTGTTGATAGTAATAAATGCCGTATGGCGTTAATCTTAAAATTAGTTTTTTTCATGTAATTGAATTTTTAAGTTAATGCTTGTTAAACGGATTATAATTTTTTTTATTTTTTTTTAGATTATTATTAATTTTAAATAGTACTATAAGTAAAAACTATTATTAAGTAATTTAATTGAGCCTCTTTGCTTTACAAAAAAACTTTGTTGTTAATGGTCTCCATAAGACTTTGTGGCAATATTAATTTTTTTGTAACAGCATCTACATCATTATCAGTTATTCCCTTATTAGCTAGAGTATAACACTTTTTCTCATACCAATCAGCTAAACCAGCAAAAACAGCTTCTTTAGCTGTAAATTTATCTGAACCTTTACTTAAATCTATTCCAGAAATAGGTATTTTAGTATTTATAATTTCTTGTGTATTTATATAATTTGTTCTACTAGTAATTTGTAATAAGCCTCTTCCTCTAGATTTCTACCCATCTCCTTTTTTTGTATTACCAAGCTTAAAGCTTTTACTTCTATTAGCATCGTCATAAGCTATGTTATACCATTTCTATTGTAATATAATTTTATTGAATAAATCGATATAATGATGATTGCTTACAATAGATTTAATCAAATTAGTATCCATCTCACAAACCATTTGATGTAACCAATTTTTTAAGAGTTCAATATTTTCAAATTG